>DUOG01000040.1 GCA_012838945.1 Acholeplasmataceae bacterium
TTCTTTTCTTGGCATCCTAAAATGTATTAGTTTTAAAAAAGTAAAACTTATTATTTGTGATAGAAAACGAGGAGTTGTTGATCAAAAAGGAAAAAACATTATTAAGTTGGAAGGCTATAAGAATGGTTTAGAGTTAAGTGATATTTTGTTCACCAGTGATTTAGGATACGATGATGGTTTTCCGAGCGATGCAATTATAGAACTAATGGGGCTTTCCAATATCTTTATCGCATCAAGTTTTTCGGAATCGATTCCCTTATTAGCGATCACTGCCCAGAGTAAAAATAACTTAATTATTTTTAATGAAACCATTGATGAACTAAAAGAATTAGGAAAAACAATAGAATCCTATCAACTGGACTTAGGCTTTCCTTTAAAAAAATTTAATATATATGAGCCTACCAATGTTATTTATTATACAAGACATGCTAAAAATGTTAGTAAATTACTTCAAGAAAAAAATGATTTAAATGCAAAATGCAAGAATAGATTTCTCTACTCTCAAGAGTTTATTTGGAAATACTTAGAGCCATTATTAAAATAATTAAAAGCGAAGACTTATAATCTTCGCTTTTATCTTGAATAGATTTCATTATCTTTTACTAAATAGCGATGAAATAGAATCTCTGATAGAGTGATTATAAGACCAAAGATTAATAGAGCAACAAAAGTAGTCTTAAAAGTATCACTTAGCATATCAACTACGTAGGCGATGATTGCTGCCATGAATCCATCAACGATGGCAGAAATAATATTCCCGGCACGCGGCAGCAACAACATATCACCAACGATATAGTTTAAAACTGTTATAACAACAGCTAACAGAAGTAACCAAGTGAACATATTCCCTTCCATAAATCCAAAAGCTAACCAACCAGCGATAAAAGTCAATAATAGTTTAAATAATAATGAACTTATTGTCTTACTCATTTTATCAATTCCTTTCTTATTACCTTCATATTTTTTGTCTATTTTTGAATTGTATACTAATTATAATTCAAAGTGCATTTCCGCAAGTACATAATTGATAAGATCCTCGGTTACATAGGAATTGTTAACAAAAAATAATCCCGGATGATTTTCAAAACGATTGATTACAAATAGTATTAAAAAAGATAACGGAGATATTTTTAGATTGTAGGTAAAAGGATTAAGGATTGCATTTTGATTGGAGTAAGTAAGTATTAGTGTTGCATCAAAATTATTTTTTATTAAAGGTGGCTTTTCTAAACATTCATAAATAAAATTATTTATTTGTTCATCATCATGAATTTTAGGTTTCTTTTGTAATTCGCTTTGGTCTTGTTCAATTAATATGAGAAATAGTCCAATTAAATAATTATATAAACTAATTTGAATATTCAAATTTATCTCTGGATTTTTACTATGACTATTTAAACTAATAAAATAAAAAAAACGATTAAAATTTCGAAATATGACTTTACCATCTTTGATAATAGGGTTATCACTACCGAGAAGGTTACTACATGGAGGAATCTTTCCCTCTTCAAATAGATTACAATTAGGACCTCCCATATAATCACCTCAACTTAACATATGCAGGTAATTTCTCCCTGGTTACTTACTATAAAAAAGAGTACCGGTGAGGGTACTCTTTAGAATAAGGTGTGAATTATGATATGATTGGATTCAGCTAATTTTATTGGAGACGACTCCTTAGTTTTTGAACTAAGGCAACGAACTCTGCTTTATATTCATCCATCGCAACGCATTCTAAGTCTTTCAATCGATCTAAGACAGCATCATAAGACGATGCTCCTTTATATGGTGAGTTTCTCAAGATTAATCCTGCCTCGATAACACCGCTAATAAATAGCATATTTTCACTTGGCGTTTCTCTTTCACTGCTATCATCAATTAGTTTCGTAATTTCACGAGATTGATCTGTCGCTGGGTCTTTATATCGAATTACTGTTTTAGCCCAGTGTTCACCGAGGGTTGACTCAACCTGTTCATCATCATTTAAGACAATTTCAAAGACAGCGGTGGTAGTATGGCCTGCACCAATTTCACCAGCATCGGTATTCTCATCTTCGAATTGTTCATCAGTTATTAATTTGTTTTCATATCCAAGTAGACGATACTCTTTAACATAACGAGGATTGAAGGTAACTTGACTTTTTACGTCTTTGGCTACTATATTTAATGTTCCACCGATTTCTTCAACCAATACCTTCTTAGCTTCGGTAATTGAATCAATATATGCATGATTACCATTACCAGCTTGAGCTAAGGTTGATAGTTTATCGTCTTTAAGGTTTCCATAACCAAAGCCGAGGACAGAAAGGTACACACCAGTTTGTCTCTTTTCAGCAATAAAATTTTTTAAAGCACTAGTACTGCTGATACCAACATTAAAGTCACCATCAGTACCTAAGATTACGCGGTTATTGCCATCTTCAATGAAATACTTACTAGCAAGTTGATAAGCAGTTTGAATGCCTTTAGAGCCAGCTGTACTGCCGCCTGCCATTAAATCTTCAATGACATTGATAATTAATTTTTTATCAGCACCGCTTGCTCCTTCTAAAGCAATCCGATTACTGCTGGCATACGTTACGATAGAGACAGTATCATCACCATCTAATGTTTCAACAAATAGTTTAAAAGCTTCTTGCATTAATGGTAATTTGTTTGGAGAAGCCATTGAGCCACTAACATCTAATAGTAAGACGATATTATTTTTTGTTTGCGGATTTACCACTGGTTTTGCTTTAACCCCAATTGTTAGTAATTTATGATCGAGATCCCATGGGCAATCCATAATTTCTGAAGAAATTGTGAGTGCCTCATCATCACTTGGGGCTTCATAATCATAAGAAAAATAATTCACCATTTCTTCTAGTTTGACCTGATTTTTGTGAATCGAGTTGTTATTATTGATTAAACGACGAAGATTTGCATATCCGGCAGTTGAAGTATCGAGAGAAAATGTTGCAATTGGGTCTTCGGTAGTACTTACAAAATCATTCTCAGTGATTTCTTTATACTCTTCACCAGGAATTCCAGATGGTCGATAATTCATACCAGAAGGACTATAACCTCCCATACCATTGTGATTATAAGAACAGCCAACTAAAACTACCATTAGCAATAGGGAAACAATAATAAAAATTCTCTTTTTCAACTTTTTTTCCTCCTTAACTGTTTAATAGGCTTTTTTTAAAAAGTACTACTTCTACTGCTATTGTATAAAAAAATACCAAAAATAACAAGGGCATTTCCATAAGATGCAAAATAATACCGGTAAGATGCTATTTTGGCTCAAAATGAAGATCTCATTATTTTCGGTATGATTAAATTATTTGAGTTTTCGTTTCCGATAAAGAGTTGGTACGCCTAAGATAATAGCTAAAAGAATTAAGAAAATTCCAAGATAAATTAGTAAGTAATAGTCACCACCAATGTTACCAGGTAAGCCATTTCTTTTTAGATACATATAATTTGTGTCATAAGCTTTAAAGAATACTTCATTGGCTAAAGTTCCCCAAAGAACAAGTACGAGCAACCCCACTACAACAGTCCAAGCATTTTTTAACCCTAATCTAAAGTCCCCAACAGCTACTTCAATAATCGGAACTAAAATCAATAAGGTATGAGCACTCATTCCTTCCAGTGATGAAAAGGTTAAGAACCGGTTATCAAAGTAATCACCCATTATTACGGTTATAATTCCCCCCATCATAGCAAGGGTATAAACCGGTGTTTTTAGTTTCTTGATATTAAAGAAAACTACAATCGGCAACACAAAAGTCATTACGGTACACAAATGGAAAGGGAAGGCCCGCCAGGCTGGAACTTCTGCTCCGATTGAGGCACGGTAGATTTGATTGATAAATCGTACAGTAAAAAGTAAGGCCACCAATACTTTAACTACAATCTTACCTACTTTCGGTTTTCTTTTAAAAAGTTGATAACAAAGAATACAGACAGCGATAACTAGAACAGCCCAGGCAAAATGACGCCAATCACTAAAGGCTCCTTTTCCTAAGTTGTCACGAAATGGCTCCGGACTACCTCCATCATAATTAAAATAGCCAAAAAACTTATGCAAAAAATCCTTCATAACTAACCTCTTTTCTTCATAATCTTTTGTTTTGTTTTAGTGTAGAAATTGCTGAGATCTGTTTTTATTCTTTCGCCTTCATATGGCAATGAAAGTAATAGGCCACAAAGGGGTAAATAGATGTAACACGGAATGACCATCCATACAATTGGCCAATAAAGCACTTGATCGGTTGCGCCAATTAGTGGTTTTTTAAAAAGGGATGGAACAAATACCATTACTAAACCGATGAAATTATCAAAATATTTGGTAGGTCCAAAAATGAAAGATGAATTTCGCTCAGTTTGATTAAGAAAGGTTGCCATATCAGTTTGGACAAACCCCGCAGCAATCAATATCACTTCATTAACTAAAATGACTACTAGAATAATTATAAATGACAGCGGCAATTGAAAAACCCTTCGGTAATCTAGCTTATGAAATCCGAACTTAACCATCAACATTGGTGCGGTAAATATTACTATATGAACATAATAAAATCTCAAAATATCAAAGCTTAACAACTCTTTACCTAAAGCCTCTGTGGGGATGAGCATGGCGCCAACGCCACTTAGTATCCCTATATAATACATGTAATCTTTCCATCGTTTACTTTTTGATATAAAGATCCAAGGAAAAATCAAAACGCTAACCGCACAAATATTTTCAAAGGTGGAATGTCTAAAACCAGCTGGCAGATTACTTCGATATGGTTCAAATAATTGTTTTAAAAAATGAAGTGAGAAAGCTGAAAGCAATAAAAAAAAGATATAGTATTTTTGAAATTTAGGACTTCTATTCTTTAGAATAAAATAGTTTAATAATGCAAAAAGAAAAGCAACTATAAGCATTAAAAAGTAACTAAAGCTGAAATAATCTACTCTCATTAATAATACTCCTGTTCTCTTACTTTAATAATTATATCATAATTAGAAAAAGAAAGCCTAAAGATAATAAAAAATGCTACCCTTGAAAGTAGCATTTATATGTTCGCTTATTTACCTTTTCTATTAGGATTTAATTGTTTACCTCTATTACCATGTACTTGAGAATACTGGCGATTAACTCCAGATGTCCCCTTATTAGCATTTTTCATATTTGCTTGATTGTTCTTAGGCGTTATACCCTTTTTCATGTATTCATCTCCATTTATATTATTCAATATTTGACTTTTCAATAAATACTCTAAACTCTTGTGTTATTCCATCAATATCAACACTAACAATGATATAATAGGTTTTATTTTTTAATAGAGTCTTAACATATAAAGTATTATTGTAAATGGTAAGATCATCATCAAAAGAAGTAGCCGGTAGCCTTATCGCAACATTGACATTTTCTTGATCACCTTGGTAAGTAAAGTCTAATGTATCATTGTCTTTTAAATATAATCTAGCACTACCACGACTATAAAATTTAAAATCCATACCAAGTGATAGGAAGATCTCTTCTTGAGGTAACAAGTTATCACTATCATATACATAACTTACATTCAAATAGTAAGTTGGGATATACTCATCGGTCTCATTCGCTACAGTTACCCTAAGTTTAACCGCATCTTTAGAAGGGGTACTGTTTAAGATTGGCACTAACCATTTGGTACCATCGAACTTTCTCACCAATGAGAAGCTTTTATAATAACTATCTAATTCATAGTCAAAGAGAATATTATCAATTTCATTTGGTAAAAGTGTTTCTCTACTAATAGACTCTTCAAACATCTGATTTAACTTTTCAAATGCTAGATCAGCTTGTTCTTTTAAGGTTAGCTCAGAACCTTTTTTTAGAACCTTTATCTCGAATATTTTAAAAGCACTCTTTACCCGAGCTTCTATTGTTACAATTACATCCTCATCTTGTTGATTAACTTTAACATCATAGAGATTACTTATTTCTAAAACATCAGGATGACTAGATGTATATGTTATTGGAGCATATGCCCCCCTCGGTAAAACAAAGTCTTTAGTAACCTCTTGAGGAATGGCACGATCATAAATTGATCGGATACTTTTTTCATCAAAATCACATCCAGCAAAAGAAAAAGCAACTATCAGCACTAACATAAGTCCAAAAATTCTTTTCATATATTAATCTCCTCTCAACAACAATTAACATGATTATATCACAATCAAATTATAAAGACTTAACTTTAAGTAACTATTTAGAAAGATAATAATCTTTTTTAATCTATCAACTTCATATTAAAAAATCCTTATTTACTTTAGGCATTAAGTAAATTGGAGTTTTATCGTCAATGTACTTTCTATTTTCCTTAATGAAATTTCTTAAGTAATTAACAATCATTTTAGATGATATTATATTGCTTTTATAAAGTAGGTGTAATTTATTCAAAAGTTTATTTAACAATAATTGTAATAGTTCTTCACTTAATACTGCCAAAAAACGCCATCAGACCATGCCCCTGTTAATCAATTATATAGATATCCTGAAGCATGACTCATAGCTTGGCTCTCATCATATTTCATTTTTAAATACTCGGAAATATATACTTGTCTAACACTATCATCACTAATATATTTCTCAAAAATTTCACCCTTAACTAACGGTGCAAATTCATCTATTAATGATCTAACCCCTTTTCTAAGACTATTTAAATCAAATAAGACACCATCTAGTTTGCCATAGTTTTTATAAATATCATTTTCAATAAAATATAACTGCAATTAAAATATCACTTCCTGTTCGGGAGTCATAGATTCTTTTTCAATGCATAAATAAACTAATGAACCCTCAATAATACAGCGAGTGAAAACAAGAATCCAACCGAAGTAATATTATGTAAATAACAATCTTTAATCATACTTAAACCAAAAGATGCAATGTATCCAAGCAATGCATCTTTAATTGCTAAAGTATTTCTATTAGCTTTTCGGAGTTTCTCATCTACTGTTTTTAACCTCTTATACAAATCATCCCAAAACCCTACTAAAGTTTCTAAACTATTCGATCCTTTCATCATATATAGCCTCACATTTTCCTTGTACAATAATTGCTTTTTTAAGGCTATTATAACATGTTATAATAATTTTTTTAAGGGAATCTAAAAAAAGTCTCAACATTAATAATAAAATGCCACACCAAGTGTGGCATCAATTATCAATGGCATCCCAGAAGGGATTCGAACCCCCGACCGACGGTTTAGGAAACCGCTGCTCTATCCTGCTGAGCTACTGGGACAGAAATAAAATATTACTTAATAGAAACAAAAAGTTCCCTAAAGGGAACAAATATATTATAAGGCCGAATAGATTAAAAGCAAAAAATGGCGTCCCAGGAGGGATTCGAACCCCCGACCGACGGCTTAGAAGGCCGGTGCTCTATCCTGCTGAGCTACTGGGACATTTATTTTCATTTCAACATATAGAATTATACCACATTTGAATTTGTTTGTAAAGACTTTTGTGAACATTTTAAAGGGCAAAAGCATATTTTAATATAGGTGATAATATGGTAGTTTTAGATGCCGGTCATGGTGGCTTTGACCCCGGTGGCGGCAGTAATGAACAATTTAAAGAAAAGAATATGACTCTAAATATTTCGAGGTATCAAAACAATCGTTTTAGGGAACTTGGAATAGATAGTGCACTGGTGCGAACAGGAGATGAAACTTTAACTCCACAAGAACGGATTAATAAGATTAATAGTTTTTGTTGTACCAATACTGATATCTTAATTTCTAATCATATCAACAATGCTGGTTCTGGTGGTGGGGAAGTGATATATTCCATCAGAAATAACCCAGATTTACCTAATGCGATAGGTGAGGCATTAGAACAGGTAGGCTTACCAATCAGAAGTGTTTACACTAGACCTGGCAGAACCGGTAATGATTTTTATTTTGTGCTCAGGCAAACCCCTGGATTTGATTATTCAATGATAATCGAGTATGGGTTTGCTGATGTACCAGCTGATGTAGATCGTTTAATATATGAATGGCCAACATTAGCTGAAGCAGTCGTAAAAGCAGTTGCTAATCATTTAGGTGTCAGTTACTCTCCTCCAAGTTATGCTATACATATTGTTAGACCAGGAGAAAGCTTATTTACCATTAGTCAAAAGTACAATGTTCCAATTAGCCGAATCATAGATGACAATAAACTGGCTACAAGTGAAGTATTCCCAGGTCAAACATTGGTTGTTAATTTTTAATTAAACGAGCAACTTGCGCATAGTATTTAATGGTGATACTATGGGTCGGTTGTTCTTTTTTTTAATTATTGTATGTACAGTTATTTATTCATTGCTGAATCCAGGAACTACTAATACGATTGTCCTTGAAACTCTATCCTTATGGTTGTTAATGGTCTTACCATCAATCTTACCAATGTATCTATTGTCACACTTTTTAATTAGAATTCCCCTTTTCACAAAAGTGTTATACCCACTTTTAAAACCAATCCTCCATTTGGAAAACCATACCTCTTGTGCTATCTATCTTGTAAGTATACTAGCTGGTAATCCAACAGCTGCTTCCCTAATCGCATCAGCGGCCGATAAGAACCTCATATCAAAGGAGGAAGCCAATCGCTTAGTTAAATTCTCATCTTTTGTATCCCCTCTTTTTATTATTGCCTTTAGTAATAAATTACATCCCGGTATTTCTTTATTTTTTATTTTTTCTCAAATTCTTGCCAGTATCCTTATAGCAAATTTCTTACCTAGTAATAAAGGTAATCGAGCAAAAATAGAACATTCGATTACCACTGAAGCCATCAGTGAAATCTTAAGTAGCGCTCCTTCAGTTCTCCTTAATATTGGTGTTACCATGGTAATGGTAAACATCATTAAAGCACCACTATTAAAATTGATGAATTTTAATTCCTTTTATTTAAAATATATCTTATCACTTCTGGAAATATCAACTGGCCTAAATGATATCATCAATGCTAGTCTTCCACTCACTACTAGCATGATCTTGTTTTCTATACTCTTTTCGCTATCAGGAGTTGCTATTCACCTTCAAGTTATCACCGTAATTAGTAAGAAGAAAATTAGTTATACCAACTTTTTTTGGTATCGATTAATCCATATGGCAATTGCTTTAACGATAATTCTTTTTATGATTTTTCATTTAGTGTTAATAATACTGATAGTAATTGGTTTAATAATCTTAATCAATAGTTTAGTAAAGAAAAAAGAAAAAGTTTTATGGCAGCGGGTATTACCACCATCAACTAATTCTTTTACTTAATCTAGTTTATATTTTTTCTTTAAAGCAACCGCTACTGGCAGCGGAACAAATTGCTCAAACGATCCACCAAACGCCGCAATCTCTTTAACACTACCAGATGATAGGAATGAGAACTCATGACTAGCCATAATAAAAATGGTTTCTAGATCAGGTTTTAGTGTGCGATTTAGGGTTGCGAGTTGCAATTCATATTCGAAATCACTAACCATTCTTAGTCCCCTAAGCATTACGGTTGCCCCTACTTTACGTGCAAAGTCAACTGTTAATTGATCAGTCGATGTAACTTCGACATTATTAAAGTCTTTTAAAACTTCTTTTAAGAGATCAATGCGCTCATCAAGAGTAAAGAAGGTTTTCTTATTAGGATTGATTGGAATGACTACATATAGTTTATCAAAGAGTTGTCGACCTCTTTTGATAATATCTAAGTGGCCATTGGTTATTGGGTCAAAGGTACCCGGATAGATGCCAATTCGCATAGTTACTCCTTTCTTTGCAGGATCAGAACCTCAGAATTTGAATAAGTCCTCTGCAATCTTACTTCAAAATCATCGTAATTATTATTAACTAAATATCCCTTTGCATACTCAGCAACAATAAAACCACTTCTAGTAACCATATCATTTTCAATAAGAAAACTAATTATCTCATCTATTATTTTCATTGAATATGGTGGGTCTAAGAATATTATATCAAATGATTGTTCTTTTAGTTTTGATAAAACACTACGATAATCACCTTTGATTATTTTTACTTGTTCTTCAACTTTCAAACTATCAACATTAGTTTTAATAATTTTTAAAGCCTGAACACTCTTATCAGCGATATAGGCCATCCTTGCCCCTCGACTAATAGCCTCCAGTGCTAAGGCTCCACTCCCACCAAAGAGATCTAATACGACAAAGTCCTGACATCTTCCCCCAATACTACTAAAGATTGCTTCTTTAGTTTGGTCAAGAGTAGGTCTCGTTGCACTCCCAGGAAGGGTTAATAAGCGTCGGCTCTTAAATTTGCCGGAAATAATACGCATTTTTTCACCTTTAAATGTATAAATTTTTTCAAAAAAAACATAATAATAACGCAACGTGAGTTGCAAGAAGAATCCCCTATTCTTCTATCATACTTCTCCTCTCCCTTTCATATATTTTACAAGAAGAGCAAAAGAGCTCTTCTTTTTTTCTTCCCTATTTACTTTTTAGTCCTCATCATCATCTTCTTGAACTTTTTCAATAAAATAATAATCCCCTTTTTCTACATAGCGTACAACATATTCAACTTCTTCTACTTTAAAGTATGGATAAGAATCTCCCTTTTCTCTAGCGGTATGGTGATGCATAATGATGATATTACCGATATGAGTAGGACCATTTTGGCTAAGTGGTCTCATATAACCAACTATCCAACCAACTTGATTTTCGACATCATAATCTTCTCGCTTAATCTTACGCCCTACAAAATCATATGCATAGTCAAGATCCCCAAATTCATGTTCCCATATTTTTAACGCTTCGCTTCGATCCATATTTCCTCCTCTAATTGTAATGTTGAATTTTATCTTTTTTAGCAAATATTTGAATATGTTCTTTCAATACCTGTATGTTGAGTGGTCCAGATGTTCCTTTCTCTCCATCTAAACACCAGTCGAATTTATCACTAACCTCAATTTTGACTTTTGAAGCTTGATAGTGTTTCACATATCGATCTTTAGTAGCATTATATAAACCTAACGTAAAAAGTTTAATTATTCTTGAAAGGGTTGATATTAACTTGCTCTTGATTCCCTTTTTAGCATTTTCAATTAAGACAACATCGATGATACCATCATTCAGTTTGGTCATTTTATTGAATAAGAAGCCCGCTACTGACTTTGAGTTCATTACCAAAATCATCGCATAATTTCCTTCTACTACCTTATGGTCATCAAGTGTTATTTTTAGATCTAACCTGTAAGGTTTTAAGGCATCTTTAATACCGCTAATAAAGTAAGCTAGTTTACCGAGAGCCTTTTTAGCATTTTGTTTAGTCGTATAACTGATGGAGGTAAAAGTACCAGCAGCAGCTACATAAGCAAAATAGCACTCATTGGCCCTACAAATATCATGTTGAATCGTATTGCCTTCAAGAATAATGTCGACTGCTTTTTTTATATTGCGACTTATTCCTAGTGTCTTGGCGATATCATTAGTAGTCCCAGTTGGTAAATAGCCCAGGATTGGCCGTTTATCTTCACCAGAGATTCCTTGAATAACTTCATTGAAGGTACCATCACCACCAGCAAAAATTAAATAATCATAGACGCCACAAGCTTCTCTGGCTATCTTGGTTGCATCTTGAGGGTTTTTCGTGGGATGACAATCGATTTGATCAAACCTTTTACTTAATCGGTTTACCACATAAGAAAGGTATTTATTAATCCGACCATTACCGCTATTGGGATTATAAACGAATAGACATTTCATTAAAGTTTTCACCCCTAATTTTAAAAACTACTATTATATTTATTATTATACCATAAATAAACTATTTTGAAATAAAAAGAGGGAAAAAGTTTTCCCTAAAAACCATATTCAGTATTTTCTACATATTTCTGTTCTTCAATACGTTTTTGACGTGTTAAATGAAGATAGTAATTGGTATCAGCAGTTTCAAAATAAGGCATAAAATATAATGCATATAGACCAAATGTAATAATTATCAAAAACGCATGACCGATAAATGACAAATGGAAAACAAACAATTCGCCCTTATGTCCCATCATCAATTCTTTACTTTCTTTTAATGCGTCTAAGATTTTCATATCAGGGTTTTCAGCAATAATTCTTGTGGCTTGATAATATTGATACATAAAAATATATCCTGGGACAATAAATAAAATAAGACCAACAATGATAATTAGACCATAAAGAAGTCCAACAGCACAGATTTTTGCTGCATGATCGAAACTTTTTACTTCTTTATACAAGTATTCAGCAACTACTTCACGTTTAAAAATAAGGTTTTTTATGACAAAGAATAATCCAGTAGAAAATAATGGTGATAGTAAAACACCAATTATTGTTGCTCCTACGGCTCCAGAAATAAAACCTACCAATAGCATAATAAGTAATAAGATAAAACGATTGCCTTTTAAGACATCCTTTGCTTCACTTTTAATAAATCTACGATCCATATTTTCTCCTCTCACAACTATCATTTACATAATTATACCATATATATGCAAAAAAAGAACAAAAAAAGGGAATAATATGTTAATTATTCCCTTAGATTGTGCTTGAAAGTTTTTCTTCAAGTTCTTGGATAAATTGTGTTCGATAAAGTTCGAAGTAATATCCCTTCTTATTAAGCAACTCTTTATGAGTTCCTTTTTCAAGAATCTTACCATCCTTTAAAACTACTATTACATCAGCATTAACAATGGTTGAAAGTCTATGTGCCACTATTAAACTAGTGCGTCCTTTAAGGACGGTGTTCATTGCTGATTGGATGTTCTTTTCATTTTCCGTATCGATTGATGAAGTGGCTTCATCTAAGACAAGGATCGCTGGATCAGAGATAATGGCTCTAGCAAAAGAAATCAATTGCTTTTCTCCAGTCGAAAGCTTATTACCACCTTCACCAACATCTGTATAGTAACCATTTTCTAACTTACTGATAAAATCATGAGCTTTGATTAATTTGGCTACTTCGATTACTTCTTCATCGGTTGCATCTAGTTTACCGTAACGGATATTATCCATAATGGTACCACTAAATAAGTGTGGTGTTTGTAAGACATAACCTATATTACTATGAAGCCAACTTATCGAACGTTCCCGATAATCTTTACCATCGATTAAGATACTACCACTGGTAGGTTCATAGAACCGACAGATAAGATTGATAATAGTACTCTTACCACTACCAGTCTCACCAACAAAGGCTACGCTTTGACCACTCTTGATGTGTAAATTAAAATCAGTCAAAACGTTAAAGTCAGTATTTTGATAGGAGAAACTGACATCCTTAAACTCTATTTCACCATTTAGCTTTTCCCAGTTTTCTTTAAGTGGTTCAAATTCTGTTCCGTATATTTTGATAACTTCTTCAGTATCAACGATATCAGGTTCGGTTTCAATGAGCGTAATGATTCGTTCAGCAGATGCTTGTGCTTGTTGGAAGTCTGATAAGATTCGGGCAAAGGCCATTACTGGGTCAAAGAATCTAATAGCTAAATCAATGAATAGATAAAGCGTTCCATAAGTGATGGCGTCCTTAAGATGCATATAACCACCAACATTAAAGGTTGCGATAACACTAATGTAACCGATAACTAAAATGGTTGGCCAAAACAAAGATGAAAATAAAGCAGCTCTTACTGATTTAATTCTCATTTCAGTTGTTAAAAGATCAAATTCTCTTAAGTTATTATCTTCTAATACTAAACTCTTGGTTGTTTGGGCTCCCATAAATCCTTCATTATAAGCGGCCGTAATTTTAGAGTTGACTTTTCTCACCTCGCGATAATTCTTTAGGATTCTTTTTCTAAAAAATATCGCAATCAGAGTGAGAATTGGTACAATAGCAATTACCACAAAAGCTAGTTTCCAATTCAACACAAAGAGTAAAATTACTATTCCAATCATGATGAAGATAGCCCATAAGATATCAATGATTCCCCAAGAGAGGATTGATGCAAGTCTTCTGGCATCAGATGTCATACGGGCCATGACCCATCCCATTGGGGTTCGGTCATAATATGAGAATGATAACTTTTGTAATTTTTCAAATGCTTCATTGCGAATTTCGTAAGTAGTTAACTCTTGAACTCTCCCCGCAAAATAAATGAATGCCCAAACAAATAATCCAGTACAAATAGCTACTCCAACATAAGCAGCGATAAACCAATAGTAATAGGTATAATCTTGCTTTTCAAAGAAAGTGTCGATCATATAGCTATTAAGCATCGGATATACTAATTCAATGATTGTTTGGAGGGTAATGGCTATCGCCATTAAGATTAAATACTTCTTATGACGGAAGACATATTTAAAGATCTTTTTCCATGTTTTAAAGTCGAGTTTACTATCGGAATAATCTTTTTCTTCAAATTGAGACATTAGTCAACACTCCCTTCATTTAAGACTTTTAAGAATTCATCTTCGAGTTGACCTTGAATGTCCCATAGTTTTTGATAAAGACCTTCTTCTTTAACTAGGCTTTCATGAGTACCAATTTGACTAACCTTACCATTTTCTAACACGATGATCTTATCCGCTTGTTTTGCGGTGGTGATACGGTGAGTAATGATAATGGTTGTCGTTTTGTTTTCTCTATTTTGAAGGGCACTTCTAATCATTAAATCCGTTTGGGTATCAACTGCACTCAACGAATCATCAAAGATTAAGATTGGTTTTTCATCAATTAACATTCGGGCAATCGCCACCCGTTGTTTTTGTCCACCACTGAGAGTAGTTCCTTTTTCGCCAACTAAGGTATTATAGCCTTTTTCAAAGGCACTAATATCTTTATCGATTGCAGCAATCTTAGCTGCTTGATAAACTTTTTCTGGTTTAGCATTATAGTTTGCAATCGCAATGTTTTCGTAAATAGTTTTAGAGAACAAGAATGGGTCTTGTAATACCAAACCAATTTGTTTACGAATGTAACGTTTTTTAATTTCTTTAAGTTCAATTCCGTTGATTAAGATACTACCTTCTTGATAATCAAGTAATCTTGTCAAGAGGTTCGCAATGGTACTCTTACCACTTCCGGTCTTCCCCATAATAGCCACAGTTTCACCAGGGCTAATACTAAAGGTAACCCCATTAAGTAGTTTTTGATTGGTATCTTCAAATTGGAAGTGAACATTTCTAAATTCAATTTTTCCATCAACAATTGGTGTCAATGAACCATCATTAATGAACTCTGATTGCTTATCAAGAATTTCCTTAATTCGGTTAGCAGAAACAACACTTTTTCCTAAGTCACCAATGATTCTACCTAAGCTTCTAATTGGCCAAATGAATGAACCAATTAACATTAATGCCGCCGCAATATCTGATGTATCAACGGCTCCACTACGAGCTAAACTTACTGCTATAGCAGTTGATAACACGTATTGTAAGGTAATAACCATATCTCCAAGTCCCCAAAATATTGAGGAAACATTGTTATACTTAATGTTTTTCTTCTTGTAATCTTCGTTTTGTTTTCGGTATTTTTCTAATTCATACTTCTCATTGGCGAAAGCTTTAACGACTCTTACACCTGATAAGTTTTCTTGTAAGAGAGTGGTAAGCTTTGCTTCTGATTCTTCAATTTCAGTATATGACTTTCTAACATATCTAAAATAGAAGAATGAAGAAAGGAACATTACCGGCATAATAATCATTGAAACCCACATCAATTTTTCATTGATATAAATCATTTGATAAATGGCACCACCAACAGTGGATAGGATGAAAATGATATCTGGAATTTGACGACTGATAAATGTCTTAATTACATCGATATCGGTTGTACATCTTTGAATCAAGTCTCCTGTATCAGAATTATTATGATAACTATAAGGTAGACTTTGAATGTGATCATACATAATCATCCGGTAATCTTTACTTATTCTCTCACCCAGCTTATCACGCAAGAATCCATATAAGAATTTAACGATCCCACGCAAAAATTGAAAGAGGAAAAGCACTACCCCAACCATAAGTAATATTTTGCCGGTTGATCCGAAAGAATGGAAGAACTCAATTAAAAAAATCGGTAATCGTACATCACCGAGAGTTTCGCCATTAAGAACCATAAACACATACTTAATGAAAAGTGGAACATAAGTGTATGCTACGGGATCAATAAAAGCAAGTATCAATACGATTAAAAGTAGAGGTAAATATTTAATTATTAGTTGTCCTAACAGTTTGAAGCCTTTCATGTTAACCTCCATATTTACAATAAAATCCATTCTTAAGACTTCTGTAATTATATCATTTTAAACGCTCATATTCAACTAAATAAATAACCTTTTAAAATGCAAAATGAAACTGGCTTAGAAGCCAGTTTCATCACTTTCTTTAATTATGATTTCTCTTTTTCTAATAGTCCAGTCGACAAAAGCGCGATTGTCTTTTCTAATACTGATATATCCAACCACAGCAATCACCGCTGCACCAATGAAGTCGAGGATTAAGTCCTTCATCGTATCGACAAGGGCTGCTCTTCCAATTAATTCATAACCATCCGTATCACGAAAACGTTGCATATTGGAGTTGAAAGCTCCGTCAATCGCAAACTCTAAGATTTCCCAAATCACACCGATGGATAAAGAAAAACATACTACAAATATAGCAATCATAATTGGACTTAAATTCATCTGATCATTTCGATTTGCATTAATCGAATTGATAATTGAAAAGCCTAAGATTGCGACCATCGAACCAGAGAGGGTATGGAGCATCGAATCCCACCATTTAAATTTATAGAAAAAGTTACCGATTTCACCTAAGGCAAAATGGCAAATACAAAAGGCAATGAAAATAATCTCCATAAAATCTGGTATTTCTAATTGTCCTTTTCGTTCTATCAAACTTGGAATAAAGGATGCTAATAAGAACATTAAAGATTGGGCAGAGTTAAAGATCAAACGGCTTTGTTGGCTATCGTCTTTTACAAAGAAGACACTAACAAAGTTCCCCACGAACAAGATCCCCATAATTATTCTTACCACCCAAAAGATAACATCCTTCTTTAATAAACGTTTCATGCTTTCACCTAATTTCTGTATAAAATGTCACTTTAAATCTATGCTTTCAATCAAACTTCGGTTACAAGATTTACTATTCTAAGATGTTTGTCGTAATAAAGTCCACTCCCATATTAACTAATGATTCAGCAACCACTGGATCATCAACAGTCCAACAGTTAACCTTGATTCCTAAACCATGCAATTTATCAACTAATTCTTTTGAAAGACATTGATAATAAAGGTCAAGATCAAGTTTATATTCAGCACATAACCTCAAGATTAATTCTTCATTTTCTTGATATTTTGATGTTAAAAACTGTAATCTAAGGTTAGGATTTTTCTTACGTAATGTAATTAAATTTTGATAATAGAATGAGATAAAGATACAATGGTCTAAATAATCAACTTCTTTGATTTGATTTAATACATCTTCAATATCTTCTTCTAACCATTCACCTTTAAATTCAATAACGCATTCTTTTTGATATCTTTTAGAAATCATTACATATTCCATAAGTGTTGGAATTTTTATATGACTTCTTATGTTACGATCTTTATCATATAGCGGAGTATTTAATAACTCTTCATAAGTAGTTTCTTTAATTATCTTTTTCACTGGAGATATTCTTTCAGTATGGTCATCATGAATGACAACTACTACCCCGTCTAAAGTTTTATGGATGTCACATTCCATCCCATAGTAACTTCTATTCCCCCCAGCAATAAAAGCAGCTGCGGTGTTTTCCATCTCAAGTCCACTTAAACCTCGATGGGCAATCATCAATGTATTACCCTTATTAATTTTAATAGTATTCATAACTGTCATTATCCTTTCTGTAATTAAATGTTGCTAATAAAAAACTTCCACATTATACATTATTATATCAAATTTTACATTTTTTGCATCAAATATATGAAACTATTTTCACTACTAACTTTATAAAAAAAATCACCTTCTCAGGTGATGTTAATTCCAGATGGTGACTCGTACGGGATTCGAACCCGTGTATGCATGCGTGAAAGGCATGTGAGTTAAACCGCTTCTCCAACGAGCCATCAATATATGGTTTCGACAACCTTTTATATTATACTCCTTTTTAATAAAAAAGTCAACGAAAA
>DUOG01000041.1 GCA_012838945.1 Acholeplasmataceae bacterium
ATAAAGTTTTTGAGCATTCATCATTACTCGTTTGGCATTGAAATTGTATTTAGCACCAGCATCTTGTTGTAATGTGGAAGTGATAAATGGTGGACGAGATGCTCGCTTTCGATTTTTCTTGGTAATATCAGTTATTGTATAAGTTGCATTTTCTAAATCTTTTACTACTTTTTCGGTTTCTTCTTGATTGTTTAGTTTAATCTTTTGATCTACTTTTCCATAAAAAGCAGCTTTAAATGGAAAGTCATCCTTTTTCAGATGGGCAGCAATCTCCCAATATTCTTCTCTAACAAAGGCTTGTATTTCCTTTTCGCGATCAACTACTAATTTTAATGCCACTGACTGGACACGACCAGCAGATTTAGATCCAAGTCGTTGTTGAAGTAAACTTGACAATCTAAAGCCAATGATGCGGTCGAGAATTCGACGTGATTCTTGAGCATGAACTAGATCGATGTCAACCGTGCGAGGATTTTCTAATGCATTTAAAATGGCTGTTTTAGTTATCTCATTAAAAACAATTCGAGAAACCTTTTCTTCTGGTTGGTTTAAGACTTCTTGTAAGTGCCAACTAATCGCTTCACCTTCACGGTCCGGGTCAGTTGCTAAATAGATGCGTTCAGCAGCATTAGCCGCACTTACCAACTGTTTAATCAGTTCGCCTTTCCCTGGAAGAACGCGATACTCTGGTTTGAAGTTATTTTCAATATCTACACCAAAACCGCCTTTTCCTTTAACCTTTAGATCTCGAATATGTCCAACACTAGACATGACCTTATATTCTTTACCCAAATAGTTTTCAATTGTTTTTGATTTAGCCGGGGATTCAACAATAATTAATTTCATAAAATCTTCCTTTATATATAATATTATCTTATTTTCATTGTATTTTCAATTTCGGAGTTATAAGAGCAGATATGATTATAACACTTGAAATGATAACTTGCAACTATTTTAAAGTATTTTATGATGTTTTTCTCAATATATGATAATATGAAATCATTTTTTAATGCAAGAAAATTTTAAAAAAATACAAAAAATAGAACTACCAGATGGTAGTTCTACGCATGAGCAAGAGCAAGTAACCGAAATAAAACCTTATGCGATAATACAAGAAAAAAATAAACTTGACTAAAATACAGAAAAAGATCTAGTTGTTTAGCTCTTGTTGTCGGTTTTTTATTAGTCCCCCCGAACTTACACTTATTCCCCATATAAGTATAAAATTAACCCCTTTTATAAAATCGCATCTCCTCTTTGCTCGTACTTATATTATATCATAACAGTATTTATTATATTATCAACTTTTCCAGTATAAATACATAAATTATTAATACTTTTATTATAAAAATATCTTACTTTTATACTTTAGCAGAAAAAACAACCTTTTTTGACCAGTTTATTATTGAACATATTTTTGCAAATGATTAATATACTTGTTACTAATTTCAGCGACCTTCTTATATTTTCTCTGGTTTTCATAATAGTTAATTAGTTTACAATAAAGTTGAATTCGCCAATCATATCCACAAAAAATGTCCTCATAACGCTCTAAGACTAATTCAATATGATACATTTTTTCTTCTTCATCGTGGATGGTAAAGCATTTAAGCAAATCTCGATAAAATGAACTACTAGGGGGAGGTAAGCGGCTTTGGATAAAGTTTGTTAGAAACTTTACTTCTTTTTCTAAGTTAAACTTATCCAAAACTCCTAAAATATATAACAACCTTAAATAGTCATTGTTCATTATTCCCTTGTTCAGTAGTTCCAACATTTTTCTATAATTAATAATTATCTGGTCCACTTTTTTTTGTAAACCATAACAAAGCAATTGATAAGTTAGACAATTTTTAATTTCTTCCAAAAAGTTTAATTCATTAGCTCTAATCAAATTCTTTTCTAGTTCAACTACTGCCTCACCAACTTTATTAATAGTCAATAAGTTTAAGATATAAACATTTTTAGAAGCCACTATCCCTCTAAAGCAATCTTTCTTACGGTAATATTCAATAGCTTTTTCAATGAATGATCGGCTGTAATAATGTTTATGGGTCCTAAGATACATTTTTCCTAATGTCATATAAACAAACCCATAAGCACAAGATTCTTCCGGAATATCTTTAGATAAATCTTCTATCTTAACCAAGAGATCGATTAACTCTTGATATGATAATTCTTTGTCATATGTCTGCGCAGCATAGAAATAAATAAGTTGTTCTTTAGTTAAATAATCTTTAATCAATGAAAAGATATTTAAGTATTGATCTAAATATGCTGTTTTATCAAGGATAATTAACAGTTGAATCATCACTACCAAATACTTAACTACCAATCTCTCATCTAAAAGCATTTGGATTCGATAATCCTCCAAAATCTCATAAAAATTGATGATATTATTATGGGTATAGCTTAAGTTAAAAACACAATCACAATATTCATCAAGTTCTTGATTATACTCTTTAAATTCTAGATAACTTAGATTATCGGCACCTAAACGGTCTTTTAACAAGATTAGTTTTTCCTCGGATATTTGTTTTGTTCCTTTTATATAGGCATAATACATAGAAGGTGAACAAATATCTAGAGTAAGATCGATAGTAGAAATTCCATTTTCCTTCCGCAAATACTCAATAATGTGGCGTATCATATATATCCCCCGCAAACCTTAATATTACATAAATTAATAATCCACGCTTAGATTGCTTTCTTATGAGATGAAATAGGTTTGAAACTTCGACGATGTATCGGCAACACTCCATATTTTTCAATAGCTTCAAGGTGTTTTTTTGTTGGATAACCTTTATGTCTATCGAAACCATACTCGGGGTAATGTTCAGCCATTTTAATCATATAATCATCTCGTGTCACTTTTGCAAGAATACTTGCACATCCAATGGTGTAACTTCTTAGATCTCCTTTAATAATCATCTCACTAGGGATGGGAAGTTTAAGATTAACTCCATCAACTAAGACATACGATGGTTGAATCTTATGATTATTAATTGCCTTTATCATAGCCTTTTTACTAGCTTCTAAAATATTAATTCGATCTATTTCTTCTTCATCAATAAAACATATTTGAAAGTCCAACGCAATCTCTTTTATTTGTTCGGCTAATTGCCGTCTTTTTCGATCTGTTAATTTCTTAGAATCGGTCACTCCTTCAATAATATTATCTTTAGGCATGATTATACTACATGCTACCACTGGTCCAGCCAATGGTCCTCTTCCAACTTCATCAACACCAGCGATGTATTGATAACCTTCAGCATATACCTTTTGTTCAAATTCATAATTATTCATCATATCGATCCCATGTTATCTTTCCTAAACGTCCATTTCTAATATCTTGTAAGATCATGCGACCAACCTGTTCGCGGTCGACACTTTGATTAGCACGATACATTTTCTTTTGATGACCTAGTTCATTAATTATATTAATAGGATCTAAATTAGTATCAATTTGATAATAATCTAAAGCGTTGGAATAGTGTTCTTTTAAAAACTGAAGGGCATATAGTGCAACATCTTCAATTGGTAATATATCATCCTTAATAGCACCAGTTATTGCGAGATGGTATCCAGTTGTTTGATCATCAAATTTCGGCCATAACACCCCTGGTGTATCAAGTAATTCAAAATCATTGTTAACTTTTATCCATTGTTGAGCTTTGGTAATTCCCGGACGGTCACCTGTTGTTGTTACCTTCTTATTAACTAAAGCATTAATTAGAGTTGACTTTCCGACATTAGGAATACCTAAGATCATTGCTCGAATAGGACGCGGCTTTAAACCTTTTGCGGCGTCTTTTGCTCTTTTTTCCTTTAATAATTCATTTGCATACTTTGCAATACGATTAATATTCGTTTTTCTCACACTGTTTATTAACAGTGAAGTTCGGTTTTCACCTTCAAGAGTGGCCTGCCATTTTTTCGTTTCGCTTAAATCGGCCTTATCCATCTTGGCTAATAAATATAAGATTGGTTTGTTACCAACCACTTCTTCAATTAAAGGATTGTAAGAGGATTTTGGAGCTCTTGCATCTAATAGTACAAATGCTAGATCACAAATTTTTACTTTTTCTTGTATTTCTTTTTTGGCTTTGGCCATATGGCCAGGAAACCATTGAATCATATTATCACCTTTATCCTTTTTTACCTACAACAACCCCTACAATATCTTCTTCACGAACAAATCCCATTCTTCGGCTATCATAACTATTGTTACGATTATCTCCCATTACAAAGTAGTGTCCTTCAGGAACATATCCAATATAATCTTCGGAAAAATAATCTTTAGGCAGATAGTCCTCGAAATAAGGAACATCATTAATATAGACATAAAACTTATGAGTTTTCTTTAACTCAATCTTATCTCCGGGCATTCCAATCAACCGCTTAATATATAATTGTTGATATGAAGAAAGTGAATTGTAATATTCCGGACGGACATCAACCACCACAATATCAAACCTTTTTGGCTTTTTGTAATGAAGCATTACAACTTCATCTCCGTCATAATAGGTTGGCTCCATTGATTGTCCACTAACTTCATTTACACTAATGATATAAATATTAATGAACATTGCGGCTACGGCACAAATTGGAATAAGGGAAATTCCGTCTAAAATATTAAAGAGTCTTTTTTTATGTTTATAATTTGCCTTAAAAAATGGTTTGTCCAAAAATTTTGGTTTGATTAAGACAATTGGAGTTATCACTAGACCAATCATTGATATTATTAAAGAAACAGTAATAATGATTGAAAGATAACGTGACAAGAAATTATTAGTTCGGCCAAAGAGTTGATGGGTATCGGCTGCTTTCAATCCAAAATAAATAATACTGGTTAAAAGAAAGACCATCGTCTTGTAGAATAGTTTTTGATTGATGACTAGACGGTCTCTTAATGGATTGTTTTTCTGGTAGTGCCGGATAAGGTAATTATTTTTATTTATCACTACGAAAACTCCTTTTGTCTTTTTTCTAGAATCTCTTCCAATTCTTCCAACGTCACTAGTACTTCGCGTTGTTTACCGCGCACGGTACCACTCACAATACCTACTCGCTCCATTTCATTAAGCATATCATTAGTTCGATTAAACCCCATATTAAAGACTTGGGTTAAGCGATTATTGGATGCATTATTATTTTCAACAACATATCGGGCCACTTCTTCAAACATTTCGTCATTGAAAGTGCCACCTGTTTCTTGAGCAATAACTTCTTTTTGTAATTGTTCTTCAGTAAATAGGTAATTCACTGTTCCACTTTGACGTAAATAAGCAGTTACCCGGTTTATTTCTTTATCAGTAACGAAGGCTCCTTGGAGTCGTTGTTCGGAAATACCACTGGAATATAACATATCACCAAGACCGAGGAGTTTATCAGCACCACCATGGTCTAAAATTGTTACTGAATCCACTGCTGATGCAACCTTAAAAGCGATACGAACCGGGATGTTATTTTTAATGCTACCTCTAATGATATCAGTCGAAGGACGTTGGGTAGCTACAATTAAATGAATTCCAGCTGCTCTTGCTTTTTGAGTAATGCGTTGAATATTACTTTCAACTTCACTAGCAGCAACAATCATCAAATCTGCTAACTCATCAATGATGATAACGATCCGTGGCATCAAAGTTTGACGCTCACGCATCATTAATTCATTATAACTTTTAATATCACGTACTCGATAACTCTTAAAAGTATTGAAACGATTTTCCATCTCTTCAACAACCCAGCGAAGGGCGGCTGCTGCCATTTTGGTGTCAGTAATTACTGGAGTTGCTAGATGTGGAATCTCATCATAGGCAGCTAGTTCAACCATCTTAGGGTCAATTAAAATTAGCCTTAATTCTTCTGGGGTGTTTTTATACAATAAACTAATTAATACTGAGTTAATACAAACACTCTTTCCACTACCAGTCATCCCAGCAATCAACCCGTGCGGCATCTTATGAATGTCGGAATAAACATACTGACCGCCCAAATCAATTCCAAGCGCAACTAGTAGTTTATCATCGCTTTGTAAAAATTCTTCATTTTTAATCAAATCACCCAAAAAGACCGTTTCTCTTATCTTATTGGGAACTTCAATTCCTCCATAGTTCTTACCAGGAACCGGAATTTGTAAACGAATTTCGGTTGCTGAAAGATTCATCTTCAAATTATCAGCAATCTTATTAACCTCTTTAACGTTAACTCCGGCATTTAAACTAATTTGAAATTGGGTAACCGATGGACCCTTTACATAATTAATAACTTGTCCACCAATATTGAATTGACGAAGAGTATCATCAATGATAGCGGCTTGTTCATCGAGCCAATCAGTGTCAATTATCTTATCTTCTTTTCCACTCTCCAATAAACTTAAACTTGGGAAAGTATAACCATGACGTTGTTTCGTTACCACTGGCTTAGGAGATGGTTTGGGTGTATCTTTTATTGGAGGGGTATGATTTGTCACTTCTGATGCCGAACTATAATAATCCTTTACATTATTGGGATAATAATATACTGGACTAGTATCGACATTACGTTTTTCTTCAAAAAACTCATTAATGTTTTTTTGATCATCCAAGTGTTCTTCATCAAAAACAATTATTTCATCATTTGTAATTATTGGTGCTGGTTCTTTCTCAGGCTCAGATTTTCTAATCGGCCTTAATACACCGGTCTTTAAATATTCTTTTGCTTGTTCTGAAGTATAGATTCCATTAAACTCAAAATATTCAGTACCATATTCTTTTTTGAAATCATTTTTTTGATGGCGCTTATCATTTTGATTTCGAAAACTTTCATAACGAAGACCTTTATTACCTCGAACCTCTACTCCTGGTGGGAGTGGCGATTGATTTTTTTGGCGACCAAGGATTGGAGAAACAAAAACAGAACTTGGATCTTCATTTTTAATTGGTTCATCTTCAATACGAGGGATTTTTACATCTTCTTCTTCAATTGTTGGGATATAAAAAACACGCTTTTTGTTCTCTTTCATAATTATCCAAACCTTTCATTAACATTTTCTAGTTCTCAGTTTCCTCAAGCGTATCGAACAAACTATCAATATCTGAGGTCTTAAGTTTGCTTTCCACATTAAAGATACTTTTACTATACACTTTATTAGTTTCATCAGCCACGATATCAATGACCGCCAGGGCCATTTTATCAATCACAATACTAAAGGTAGAGCCAATTACTAGTTTGTTAAACCAATAGAGCGGATTAGCATAATTCAACGCCATCTTGGTATATTTGAAGAAAGTAGGAACCTTTAGTTTATTGGCTGCTTTCATAATTTTTGCTTCATCAATCTTTTTCTTGTAGTCAACAATCTTTAAGATTTGAGCAATATTCATCTTACGGAAAGGAACTAAAATCTTCTTCTCAAAGATTGAATCAACTCTTTTTGTAATATATTCATTTAACTCAATAATTTCGTTAATTGATAACTCATATAGCGGATACATAGAGTTAGGATAATATGTACTAGCAATTGTATTGATTGTTTCAGCTAAGATTTTCTTTAGTACTTCAACCTTTTCACCGGTATTTAATCCTGATGTGTCTTCTTGATAACGAACCTTGAGATCGTAAATAGCTTTTTCAAGTTGTCCCTCATCAGGTTTATGCTTTATTTTTAATGAATCTTTATTTTCAACATCCTTTAATGACCTTACCACAATTAATCCATAAACTGAACCAAAAATAAGAAAACCTATAAACATTCCGGTAAATAAAATCATAAAAGATTTAAAATTGAAATTACTGAGAAGATCAGTAAAGAATTTATCTATTCGTTCAAATGCCAGAAAATACATACAATCACTTCTTTCTATTCAACATCATTTTACTACAAAAACTATTGTTTTTCAATTCATTTATAGTTTTTGTTTCTTATTGCTTTGCAAAAAGGATTTTACCTATGTTATAATCATTAAGACTGCGAGGTGATAAAATGAAACGATACTTAATAGCCCTTGATCTTGATGGTACCTTGATGAAAAGCTTTGGTGAGTATGATCAAGAGACTTTTGATTATTTAAAAACCTTAACCAAGGCTGGTCATTTAATCGTTTTGGCAACAGGAAGACCGTATCGTTCAAGTCGTTTCATTTATGACTTGCTTGATCTTAATACACCATTAATTAATTACAATGGAGCTATTGTCCATCATCCCAAAGATAAAAACTTCCCCCGCTATGATTTATATATAAAAAAGGATCAACTCGTTGATATCTTAAAACATAACCAAGAAGGATTAATCAATGTTTTTTGTGAAATCAATGATGATATTTATGTCCATCGATTTAATGAAGAGATCGAACCTTATCTTCACCTTGAGGGTGGAAAACTAACGGTTGGACCGCTTGATGAAATTTTAGATGGTGACCCTAATGGTGCCCTGGTCTTCGTGGAAAATGATTGTGCAGTTCAAATGGCACGCTACATTTATCAAAATTATTCCCAAAATCTTTTAGTTCGTTTTTGGCCAACTGAACTATTCAATATTTTAGAAATCTATAATAAGCGAACCAACAAAGGTGCTGGCCTCATGCGAATCGCTAATTACTATAACATTCCTAAAGAAAATATTATTGCGATTGGGGATGGCCACAATGATATTGAAATGTTACAAGCAGCAGGAATTAAAGTAGCGATGGGTGATAGTCACCCTGAACTATTAAACGTTGCTAACCACCATACTTTAGGTTGTGAAGAAAATGGTGTTTTAGTCTTTTTACAAAACTTTTTTAACAATAAGTAATAAAAATGCATCGGGATTGCCCGATGCTTTTTTATCTAATATACTCTCTTAATTTAACTAATCGACGACCAAATAAGACAATCACTACAGCAATCGAACCCCAATGAATAACGTTAAAGAGGCCAAAAGTAGATAAGATTGCGATGAATCTATTGTCAGAAACCGCCTTCAATACTCCATCAATAAAACCAGGACTTAGAGTATTATAGATTGGGAATATAATAAGAAGGTTAATTATCAGCATAACAATGGTAGTCACCACTACTGATACCACACCGGTAATAATCATTTTAGAAATTGGAAAATTTATTTCGCAACTGATTTCCTTACTTCTTCCACCTAAACAATACTTACGGAAGACAAATACAAACGGAATAAGGAATACTAGTGTTGCTAGAAAGTTTATTCCTTGATCCAAAAAAGGAATTACTGCACCTTTAATTAGGTAGTTAATAAGGTTAGTGATGATACTAACGATTATTGCTGATTTAAAATCAAACCAAATAAAGACTAAAAAGATAATCAAAACACTGAACTCTAACTTCAAGAAAAAAGCAGCTGGGATGATTTCAAAGCTTAGGAGCATCGCAATGCTACTAACTGCTGCCATAACCGATAGTGCGGCTAAGCTTCTCGTTGTTGCTTGTTTGACTTGCCCAAATTCTTTAATATCGGCTCTGATTAAGTAAACAACTACCGCTGTTATTAAGGCCAGTAAAAGGACTCCAGCAATAATCTTAGGGACAGTATTGTCCTGAGTTAAAAATAATAACATAAAAAAACCTCCAAAGATATTTTTAGGCATAAAAAATGCCAACTAAATATCTCCAGTCGGCACAAAAAAATACGTGATAGCGTATCTTCTTTCATCTAGACTATAACTATCGGTTTTGGAATTTCACCAAATCGTGATTGATTGCTCAATCGCGCGGACTGTACCGCCGGTCGGGAATTTCACCCTGCCCTGAAGATATTTTTTTACTATATAATTATACCCCTAATTATAATTACTGTCAACTAATTCTATAAAAGGGTCACATTTTTTCTAGTTCGATTATTTCCTCTGCTTCTTTTTTCTTAAATAACTTTTGAAAGTCACTTACAATATGTTCCCATTCCCAAGGAAGGCACATTAAGAAAGGAAAAACAGCAAAGACAATTGTCATGAAAGGTAACATCCAAAAGAATGGCCAATACTTAGTTTCACCTTTAAACTCTCCAAAAGGAACCTTGGTAAGAAAATCAGGAGTAAATACCTTGATGATTCCCGCAACTTCTTCGTTCCCTGGTCCCCAAATCAGTGATGGATTATGAACATTAATATCAAAGAAATCATCACTACGTAAAGATATAATACCTAGTTCAGCTTGTAGAACTTGTTGAACCATAATAAAGAGTAAAACGGCTGACATAACAAACGGGATTCTCCAGATTCGGCGATAATCAAGTTCATGAATTTTTAGTAACACCATTAAAATAGGAGCAACAAAAATAACGATATGACAATAATAAAAACGCCAAACATCAAACACTAATTCTTTACCTAAAGCCTCAGTTGGATATACTAGGGCTAAGAATCCACTTAGAGCACCTAAATAAAACATATAGTCTTTTAGGGTTTTATTTTTAGAAATATAAAAGATAGGGAAGGTTAAAACACTAACAGCACAAATATTAATAAACCATATATCCCGCGCTGCTTTATTAGGGTCGGTACTATATGGTGGAAAATGAATTTTTAAAAAGTGTAAGATGAGATTACTTAAGAGCAAAGCAAAAACAACAATTGTTTTTATTCTCTCAGAGCGATTCCGTAATGCAAAATATAAACCTATAAGGATTGCAAAGGCAGCTACAATAAAGAAGAAATTATAAAAATTCAATAATTCAACTGTCATAATAAAACTCCTTCTATCAATGTAGGAGAATTATAACTTAAAGCTGCTATTTCATAAAGGAAAAAGGCCATAAGAGGCCTAAAAATGAAATCAACAAGCAGTTACTTATTCTTTAATTAACGTCCAATTAAATTGATCTTTAAAATCTTCATAACAATCTGGACATATCCAATGGTGTCCATCTTCAGTACAATAGGCTACTTCAATATCATAGGGACTTATCCGCGCAAAACAAAAAGAACAATGATCATGGTCCCAACTCTCATGTTCAATAACAAATGATTGGAATTTTAATCTTTGATCTTTTAAGTAGTTTTCTTGATTAAAAAGACGCCAATCTGCCATACTATTTTTTCTTTTGGTCCGGTTTTATTTTTATTTCAGTATATTCATTCGCAATCTCGGTCTGTAAACTGCGATCTAAATTTTTTTGTTCCTCAAAATTCTTCGCAATATTTCTTAAACCTTCATTTACTTTCTTTCTATTTTTCAATAAAATCACCCTACCCAATAAAAGATATTAGGTAGGGCATTAGTTTATGATAATTAAGTTGATAAATCATCAAGTAAGCTTTTTATTTCAGAATATTCATAACCTTTTTGCATGAGTTTGGTAATAATCTTAGCTTTATTATCTTCTTTTTCAATTATTTTTTTGAAATCTCTATGCAAGCGCTCATGATGATTACTGTCAAAATCGGTCTTTGATAAAGCCTCCATCACAAGTTCCATGGAAAAACCATCTCGCAGCAATTTTTCATAAATTAATTGCTTTTGCTTCTTGACAGGATAACTATTCTTTACCAATTGCATCTTTTTGATGATTTGACTGATAGCTTCCTTTTCTTCAACAGGACTATAGTTATTCAATGCTTTCAAAATTACTGTTTCACTGATTCCTTTTTGTTTTAATTTTTCACCAATAAAGTTTGGACCTTTATTTGATTTTTTATAACTATTTACTAAGTTATACGCAAAACGTTCATCATTAATAAAATCTAAAGATTCTAGGCGAATAATAATTTCTTCAATTTCGGCATCAACTACCTTTAATTTTTGTAAGTAATCTCTTATTTCCTTTTTACTACGTTCTTGATAAGATAAAAAGTTTAAGACTTTGTCCCATGCATTAGCTTTAGTTACTCCCTTTTTTATTGATTCCCACTCTTCTTCAGTGAATGTGGCACCTTTTAGTATCCGGTATTTTACCACATCATCTTCTGAGACTGTTACACTATCTTCACTGGTCTTAACAGTATATTTAGTCTTTCCTTTTTTCGTTAGACTTTCAATCGTTATCAGGGACTTCATAGGTAAACCCTTCTCCTCTTACTTCATGGGCCCGGGCCACAAACACAAATGCCTTTGGATCAGTTTCATTAATGATTGATCTTAGATAATAATATTCTCTCGTTGATAAGACACATAGTAACATCATATTGTCCTTTTTGGAATAGGCTCCCCGAGTGTAAATTTCGGTAACACCTCGATTGAGAACTTCAAGAATGTGTTGTTTTATTTCTTCAGCTTTCGAAGAAATAATATAGGCTGACCTAACATTAAAGCCACCAAAGACAATGTTATCAATAAAGTATCCTGAAATAAATACTGCTAAAATTCCATAAAGGATTTTATTTAAGGCAATAACTGTTTCTCCAGTAATCAATCCTACCGTTGGTCCTAAAGCAATAACCGCACCATCAATTATTATTAAACTAGTTGAAAGCGGCATCTTAGCATATTTTAATAACATGTATTGAGGAATTTCCGATCCACCGGTTGACCCTCCATAGCGAAAGACAAGTCCGATCCCCGCTCCCATGATTATTGATGAGAATAAAGTAACCAAAAATAGATCGTCAAGAACCGTAGGTAACTGTAGAATAGCATCCCCAGCAACCCTTGCGATAATCTCGGAGAAAATCGGAAATATTAAGGAACCATAAATCGTCCTTGCGGTAAACTTCGGACCTAAAAAAATAAAAGAGAGGATGATTAAAATAGTATTGATGCCTAAGACAATTATCGCTGGTGAAATTGGAAAGTTAGGAAAAATATTGACCAAGACAATACTTAGACCACCTACACCACCAGTAACTAAATCATATGGCACTAGAAAAACACTATATGAAAGTGCTGTTAGAAAACAACCAAGGGTTATGTATAAAAACTCTTTAACGTATTTACTTTTTTGATGTTTATTTTCTATATGCATCTAATCCCTACTTTCTGTATATCGTAGATAAGCATTGATGAATAGATCTAAATCACCGTCTAAAACTTCTTGAGGATTGGTTGATTCAGCATCAGTACGCAAATCTTTAACAAGTGCATATGGATGAAGAACATAACTTCTAATCTGATTGCCGAAGGCATTATCACCTAAATGGCCACTAATATTTTTTATTTTATTTTGTCTAGCTTCAATTTCAAGTTGATAGAGTTTTGATTTTAGTAGATTAAGGGCTTTTTCACGGTTTTGAATCTGACTACGTTCATTTTGACTAGTAACAACGATACCTGTTTCTAAATGGGTAATACGAACAGCCGAATCAGTCGTATTGACATGTTGTCCACCAGCTCCACTAGAACGATAAGTATCTATTTTTATTTCTTCTGGTTTAATGGTAACATCAATCTCATGACTGATTTCCGGAAGCACATTACATGCTGCAAACGAAGTATGGCGTCTTGCATTACTATCAAAAGGAGAAATGCGGACCAAACGGTGAACACCCTTTTCACCTTTTAAGATTCCATAAGCATTTTTTCCTTTAACTAACATCGTTACACTTTTGAGCCCTGCTTCTAGTCCATCTTGATATTCTAGTACTTCTACATCAAAATTGTGCCTCTCAGCAAACCTCCGGTACATTCGATATAGCATCAAAGCCCAATCTTGAGCTTCAGTGCCACCAGCACCAGGATGGATTTCAATAATGGCATTTAAATGATCATATTCGCCTGATAACATCAATTTAACTTCAAACTCTTCTAAGTCCCTTGCAATACTACTGATACTATCAGCGATATCACCAAGCAGGCTTTCATCATTAAATGACAAGATCTCTTCCAAATCTTGAACCCTATTTTTCAACTCATTATATTCTTCTAAGGTTTCTTTTAAATCATTACACTTTTGAACTACTTCAGCTGCTATTTTAGGGTTGTCCCAAAAATCACTGGCTAGCATTTGTTGTTCATAACCACTAATAGCCTCTGTCGTTTGATCAATATTAATAACTGTTTTTAAAGCCTTAAGACGCTCATTAAAACCATTAATATTTTTACTAATTTCATATTTTTCCATATTTTCACCCTTATTTAAAAATAACTCAAGGGTTTATTCTTGAGTTATTTAAAAACTATTTTCCACAACAATGTTTATATTTTAGACCACTACCACAAGGACATGGGTCATTTCGACCAACTTTTGTTCCTACTTTTACTGGCGCACGTTTGCGAGTTTCCTCTTTACCATCAGAGGTTCCAGAAATCTTCGCTACTGCTTCTCTTTGTAAGTTATCGCGAATTTGAGCACGGTTGATCAGTGATACTGATTGTTCTTCAATTCCTTCGATCATTGCTTCAAACATTTCAAATCCGATTTCTTGATATTGACGCAGTGGATTAACCTGAGCATAAGCTTGTAAGCCAATTCCTTGACGTAATTCACTCATTTGATCGATATGATCCATCCAATGTTCATCAACCACTCGTAAAAGAACTACTTTTAAGAATTCATCATAGACTTCTTTTGGTACTAATTCTTTCTTTTCATTTAAGTTTTCAATAAGTCTTTCTTCTAAGATTGCTGATGCTTCTTCTGGTGTTTTACCTTCAAAATCTTCTAATGTAAACTCATTTAAATTGAAAAGTTGAGAGTAAATATCGTTTAGTAAATTCTTAGCATTTACTGTTACTTTTCCTTTTCCTTCATGCTCAATATTAGCAAAAGCTTTTCTTTGACTCACTGAATTAAACATCTTTAATACAACTGGTTCGATATCATCTAAGAATAAAATATCATTTCGTTGCTTATAAATGATATCACGTTGTTTACGTAAAACCTCATCATATTCAACAACAGTTTTACGACGATCAAAGTTGTTACCTTCAATTTTACGTTGAGCAGCTTCAACGAAACGTGAGAACATTTTTGATTCCAGCGGCACTTCATCTCCAGCCTCATCATGGGTAATAACCATACTTAAGGCATTTTTGAATCGTTCACTACCGAATCGAACAAGCAATTCATCTTCAGCGGATAAGTAGAATCGGCTATAACCAGGGTCTCCTTGGCGACCAGAACGACCACGTAACTGATTGTCAATACGGCGCGCCTCATGGCGTTCGGTTCCAATAACCGCTAGACCACCTAGTTCTCGAACTCCTTCACCAAGTTTGATGTCGGTTCCCCGTCCAGCCATGTTGGTTGCAATCGTAACCGCATGTTTTTCACCAGCATGTTTGATAATTTCAGCTTCTTTACCATGGTTTTTCGCATTTAATACGTTATGACGAACTCCAGCTCTCGTTAACAATTTAGATATTAACTCACTGGTTTCAATGGAGATTGTACCAACTAATACTGGTTGACCTTTCTCATAACGAGCCTTAATATCTTTAACAATCGCTTTATATTTTGCATCCATTGTTCTAAACATTAAGTCTGGATCATCTTGACGTATAACAGGTACGTTGGTAGGAACTTCAACAACATACATATTGTAAATGTTGCGGAATTCCTCTTCTTCGGTTTTTGCTGTACCGGTCATACCAGCAAGTTTCTTATACATTCTAAAGTAATTTTGGAAAGTAATAGTTGCTAAAGTTCTTGTTTCCTTTTTAATTTCAACATTTTCTTTAGCTTCTAGGGCTTGGTGTAGCCCTTCACTATATTGACGTCCATGCATTAAACGTCCAGTAAATGGGTCAACGATAATAACTTTTCCATCATTAACAACATAGTCGACATCACGAGCCATGATAAAGTTAGCTCTTAGCGCATTATTGATATGATGGAGTAATTGAACATTTTTAACATCGTATAAGTTATCGATTCCAAAATAACGTTCTGCTTTAAGCATTCCTGATTCGGTTAAAGTGACGTGTTTGGCTTCGATATCAATTTCATAATCTTCTTCAGAAAAATTTTTAACTAAAGTATTTGCTTGTAAGTAAAGGTTAGGACCTTTTTTAGCACCACCAGAAATAATCAATGGGGTACGGGCTTCGTCAATTAAAATCGAGTCAACCTCATCGATAATCGCGAAGTTTAATGGACGTTGCACCATATCTTCTTTATAAAGAACCATATGGTCACGGAGGTAGTCAAATCCTAACTCATTATTAGTTGAATAAGTAATATCACAATTATATTGAGCTCGTTTTTCTTCTGGAGTCATATCACGTAGGTTTAATCCAACTGTTAAACCTAACCATTTGTGAAGGGCACCCATTTCTTCAGCGTCACGACTAGCTAAGTATTCATTGACGGTTACAATGTGAACACCATTCCCATCTAGGGCATTTAAATAGGCCACCAATGTAGAGGTTAAGGTTTTACCTTCACCAGTTTTCATTTCAGCGATATTGCCACCATGCATCGCTGCTGCCCCCATAATTTGTACTTTAAAAGGGGTCATTCCTAAAACACGAGTAGCCGCCTCTCGAACTGTCGCAAAGGCCTCTACTAGAATATCATCCATCGTTTCTCCGTTTTTTAATCTTTCACGAAAATGTGGCGTCTTAGCTTTTAGTTCATCATCGCTTAATTTTTTATATTCTTCCGCCAAGGCGTCTACATTTTCAGCAATTTTTTCTACACGTTTCAATTCTTTATATCCGGGATCAAAGAATCTCTTAAACATTGGTTCACGTCCTTTCCCATTAGCTTTTTTACTATTATATATATGATAACATTTTTAAGTCATTTTAACAAGCATTTTGTATATTATTACCTATTATATTATTGCCTAATCATAAACAATCTAAAATAAAAAAAAGTACCTATAATAGGCATTATAGGTACTGGATTACAATTATTTATCTTCAACCTTAATAATGGCGTAATTGCCATCATTACGGAGGTATACTACAGATACTTTGTGATTTTCTTCATTCAAGAAAATGAAAAAGTCATGTCCTAACATTTCCATTTGCGTAATCGCTTCATCTGGTGTCATTCGCTCTAACTTTATCTCCTTGTTTTTTACAAGATGATAAATGCTGTTTTCATTTTCGTAAGATTCGGCGTCTATGTCAGTTCGGAAATAATTTGAAATACCTTCACGCTTTTTAATCAAAGTGTTAATGCGTTTACGGTGTCTAAGGAGTTGAGTCTCTAACTTATCAACCACCCGATCTACGGCACCATACATCGTTTGGTCTTTACTTTCTGCTCTCAAGATAATGTTCTTGGTTGGAATGGTTACTTCCACTTCGTGATATTCATCGTAGACTTTGCATAAAACATTGGCTATGATATTTTCACTGTTGTAAAAGTATTGCCCTAGTTTTCCCACCTTCTCAATGATGTAGTCTTTCAGAGCGTCCGTTGGAACAAATTTGTGTTTCCCGCGAATATTAAATTTCATAATAAGACTCCTTTCTGTATATCTTACACTTATATTTTACCATAAATATAAGCCTTATGTAAATTCTATTGACTTTTTATTTTGTATTATTTAATTAAGTATATGTTTTTACTATATCGTTAATGAGACGTTATCGATTAGAATGATTAGATTTTCCTTAAAATCATCCATAATAAAATCAAGGCTGGCACTTTCCAAAGTCAAGTCTTCATCAATCCATAAAAACACTACCTCAGAAAGTTTGGATATAATAATCAACAGTGATTTGATTAGTTTGCAATAAAATATTGCTTTTAACTTTTCTTCACCCAAATAATTAATTGAAAAAACACATATTTCTTGATAGCCTATTTCAATCCTTTCAAAAGTAGTTATAAAATTTTTTATGACAAATAAATTACCAAATGTCCGCAATCCCAATCACCACTTATATATTTAAAAGAAAGACTGTTTTTTACTTTTTTAAAAAAAGATGCCTCAAGCATTGAGACATCTAAATTTCTTAAACTACAATATTTACTATTTTATTTGGAACAACAATGGTCTTTTTGATTTCTTTTCCTTCAATCAAAGCAATAATCTTTGGAAGGGCTAGAGCTTTTTCAATCACTTGTTCTTTTGGTACATCATAATCAATTTCCATTTTGTCACGAATCTTCCCATTTACTTGAACAACAATGGTTGCTTGTTCTTCTAAAGTCTTGGCAAGGTCGTAAGTTGGCCAAGTTGAGAAAGTGATAGTGTCAGTTCGACCTAAAACTGTACTCCAAAGTTCTTCAGTAATGTGCGGTGCAACTGGATTCAAGAGTTGAAGGAACCCTTCCAAGAATGCTCTTGGAACAGAAGGATGTTTATAACATTCATTCATGAAGATCATCATTTGAGCGATTGCGGTATTGAAGCGTAAGTTTTCATAATCTTCGGTAACCTTTTTAACTGTTTGATGATAGACCTTCTCTAAATGTAAATCATTATCATCAATTACTGCTACTTCAGTATAGAAGCGATAGATACGATCAAGGAATCTTCTACTTCCTTCTACTGCTTTGGTAGACCACGGTTTCGTTACTTCTAACGGACCCATGAACATCTCATATACCCGTAAAGTATCAGCACCATATTCTTTTACGATGTCATCAGGATTGACGACATTACCTCTCGATTTAGACATTTTAGTGCCATCTTCACCTAAGATCATTCCTTGATTGAAAAGTTTTTGGAATGGTTCTTTGGTTTTTACGATACCACAATCATACAATACTTTATGCCAAAATCTTGCGTAAAGTAGGTGTAGAACAGCATGTTCTGCTCCACCAATATATAAATCTACTGGAAGCCAGTGGTTAATCATTTCTTGAACTTTTTCATCAGTTAAATCCGCATAACCATCTTCGCTCTTCAATAGATAAGCGATGTAATACCAACAGCTACCAGCCCATTGAGGCATAGTGTTAGTTTCTCGTAGACCTTTAACACCATCTTCACGAGTTACTTGTAACCATTCTTTAGCATTCGCTAGTGGACTTTCACCAGTACCACTTAATGTTAAGCGTTCCATTTTAGGTAATTCAAGTGGCAATTCACTTTCATCAACTAATCCAATAGTCCCATCTTCATAGTGGATAATTGGGAATGGTTCGCCCCAGTAACGTTGGCGGCTGAAAATCCAATCACGAAGACGATAATTAACTGCCTCTTTACCAAGTTTATTTTCACTTAAGTAATCTATCATTTTATTGATGGCTTCTTCATTATTAAGACCATTTAAGAAGTCAGAATTAATATGAATACCATCTGCTTCAAAAGCCTTTTCTGAAATATCGCCTTCAACAACCGGCACAATTTCAAGATTAAACTTGCGAGCAAATTCATAATCGCGTTGGTCATGGGCCGGAACGGCCATAATAGCTCCCGTACCATAACTAGCTAAAACATAATCAGAGATCCAGATTGGAACTTTCTTTTGATTGACTGGATTAATGGCATAAGCTCCAGTAAAAATACCAGTCTTTTCTTTGTTAAGTTCAGTTCGATCTAAGTCACTTCTACTTTTAGCATATTCAATATATTCAAGAACTTTTTCTCGTTGTTCTTCACTAGTGATTTTTAAAACTAGTGCATGCTCTGGAGCCAAGACACAATAGGTTGCCCCAAAGAGCGTATCAGGACGAGTAGTAAAGACGGTAAACGAGTCATCAAGACCTGCTACTTTAAAATTAACTAATGCTCCGGTACTCTTACCGATCCAGTTGCGTTGCATTTCTTTAATTGATTCTGGCCAATCAAGTAATTCTAAGTCTTGAAGTAGTCTTTCAGCATATTCGGTAATTTTTAATACCCATTGACGCATTGGTCGTTTTTCAACTGGATGGTTTCCGCGTTCACTAACCATTTTCCCATCAACATTGATAACTTCTTCGTTGGCTAGAACTGTTCCTAGGCCTTCACACCAGTTAACTTCAACTTCTTTTAGTTCAGCTAAACCTCTTTTATATAATTGGATGAAAATCCATTGTGTCCAGCGATAGTATTCTGGATCACAAGTAGCGATTTCACGATCCCAATCATAAGATAAGCCTAGCGCCTTAATTTGACGTTTAAATGTAGCTATATTTTTTTCGGTAAATTCCCGAGGATCATTTCCAGTTTCAATTGCATATTGTTCAGCTGGTAAACCAAAGGCATCCCATCCCATTGGACGCATGACATTAAAGCCTTTCATTCGTTTATAGCGAGCAATAATATCGGTTGCGGTGTAGCCTTCTGGGTGACCAACATGGAGTCCCGATCCACTTGGGTATGGAAACATGTCTAATACATAAAATTTAGGTTTATCACGGTTATCTACTGTTTTAAATGTTTTATTCTTTTCCCAATATTGTTGCCATTTCTTTTCAATTTCAAGATGATTAAAACTCATAATTATTTCTCTCCCATTTGTCTATTTGTCAGTTTAATTCTTACCAGTTCACTCGTTGCTACATTAGCAAAAACGACCGATACGATCATAGCAATATCATCAAGCCAAGATAGATTATAAAGTACTCCAAGAAGTAAGCCCAAGGCATATGGAGTATATGAATAAGTTACAACCTTAAATATCTCCTTAAAGGTAATTGGAAAACTACCTTTAAATAATTTTATCAGAACTGTTATCAATAAAATTGAAGCTGCCAGCACCAATAATGAATCAAAGATAGTAATGCTCACTTGACTCAGGCGAACTCTTAAGATAAAAATGTCAACTAAATCATTAATTGAAGCATATAATTGTTCCCAAAAGACCGCATCATTTCGATCAACTGCTCTAGCAAAATCAATATTGTTGATATTTTCTAGTTTACTATAATCAGCTAGTGGGATTGGGGTGATAAAACCCCGAGCTGGTTGGAAAAGCAAGAATAACTCTTCCTTTCCTAACAAAAGAATAACCAATTGTAGGTCCGTTTCCCCTTTTAATTCATTGGCATTAAAAGTAGGATCAAAGATCAATGTAACACCTAAGTCTTTAACATTTACGATATAAGGGGCTTCTTGTGCACTAATCAGCTGATTATCAATGATTTGGGCATCGATAACATCTGATCCAACCAAGGCATCTTTAATCAGGGAATACTCAGAGTGATCAATTAGTGGGGTGGTAAAAATATTAATAATAAAAGGTACATTAATTAATACTACCCAAAATAACAAGTATAAAAGAACCTTACCAAATTTATCAAAAGCGTAAGGGGCTATTTTTTTAGGTGCTAATATAGAGTTTTTAAATCGTTCAATAATTCTTTTCATCTTCTCACTTCATTTCGTTCATTATTTGTATTATTTATCGTCAATTTTAGACACTTACATATATTGTATATTATAACATATGGACACTTATAAGTAAAATTTTATGACACAAAAAATTATCTTTAAGATAAAATCTTTTTAAGTCTTTTAAATAAAGTTCCAAGTAACGCACTAAAGGAAAGAGAAAAGTAATTAAAATAAAACTGTATCCAATTAAACACTTCTTTTAAGGTTAATATCTTAAAATATTGAAGCAAAAAGATGATTATCCCACCAAAAACAATGGTCGGATAAAAGACATTTTTACTGAAAATATTAAATATTGCTAAGAGAAAAATTCCTAATATAAAGAATGATACCCCTTGAAAAATAAGGTTTAAAAATTCATTTTTGGATATTATAATTGGACTTATTTTAGTTTCATTATTGATTATATTTACCTTCTTTAAATAAACCAAAAGTGGGGAAAAGTCAATAACTATCTCTTTTTCATCATCAATAATCTCACCAAAAACAGCTTGAACGGCGGGGAAATCTAAGGGCTTTTTATCAAAAACAGATAACCCACAAACTAAAAGCCAACCAATAAAAGCAAAAAACAATACTTTTCTCATATCATCACCTTATAATATTGTGGCTGTTAATATCCTTTTTATGCTAAATCATACCATTTTAGTTTGCAATGAAATCGATTGCACAGGAGGACAAAATATGATATAATTAGGGCTATATGAAACATAGAAGGAGTGAATGATTTTGAAAAAGTTTTTTATAGTAATTAGTTTGGTTTTAATATCACTTTTTACTTTCAACACTAACGTCTCAGCCGCAACCGACAAAGTTGCTTATGTGACAACTAGTATTGGTGAAGATGGCCAAAGACAAATGCTAGTAAATTATCATGCCTATGAGGAGGGTACAGTTGTTGAGTATACTGTATTAAGCGATACATCTTATGCTAATAAAGTAACTGTAACCCCAACTAGTTATAGCTGGTCTTATAAGTCTCCAAGTTACAGTGCTTTCAGAGATGGACTTGTATGTAAAGCAACTCTTGATGACTTAACCCCTGATACTGAGTATCGTTATCGAATTAGAACTGCATCAGGAGCTACATCAAATGAATATTTCTTTAAAACTGCCCCTGAAAGAGGAACCTTTACTTTTGCTTTCTTAACTGACTCACAAGCTGGAGCAACTCAATATAATATCTTCAATACTTTAGTTGGTAAAGCAAAAGAATTACGTCCAGACACTGCGTTTGTATTCCACACTGGTGACGTTACTGACCGTGGTGGACAACCAGAACAATGGAATGGTTTCTACAACCAAGCAACTAATTTAAGTTTAATGCCAATTGCCTCTACTCCTGGTAACCATGAGTATTACTTAACTGATGAAGCCGTTAACATTTCTGCTGAAGTTTATAATCAATTCTTCAACAACCCACAAAATGGTCCAGAAAGTACATTAAACTCTTCTTACTACTTCACATATGGAAATGCTTTATTCGTTATGTTAGATACAGTTAAAACATCTAACGTTAATGATCTTAAAGATTGGTTTGTTGATGTTGTAAGCAACAATATGCGCCGTGTTATCATCGTTGGTATGCACATTGGTCCATTCACTGGTGGTGGCTCTTATGGAAGCAGTGGTCGTAGTGTTTTCAACACTTGGGCACCAATATTTGATAAATTCAATGTTGACTTAGTATTAAGTGGACATGAACACAACTTTGCTCCATCAAAAGCTATTTATCAAGGTGAAGTAGCAGAAAAAGGATATGGAACTAACTACATTGTTGGTCCAGCATCTGGTACAAAAACCGGTGGATTTAACCGTGATTTCATCTTCTCAAATAATAAACCTTTAAGTGAATTCTTCTTAAATGACGAAGTTGGTACACTTAACCTTAACTTCAGTCGTGCTGGTATTTTAATTCGCGTTGGTGCTAATGATACTAAACTTGAAGTATTCAACGCTGAAAAAATCTTATATGACTATTCAATTCCTACAAGACGCCCAAAATCATTCTTCGAAATTGAAAAAGATAACTTCATGAAGAAGATTAAAGTTGAACATGATGAAGAAGAAGGAACAGCTAAAATTGTTTGGGGCGAAGATGCATATGGTAACGTTAAGACTGTAAAAATTACTAATGGTCCGGCTGTTACTGAAACTTTCATCTCTACTCCATTATTTGTTGAACGTAGCATTGGTAAAGTTTACGATGGAAATGTTTATCGTATCCAAGTAGAAGTTACCTTTACTGATGATACAGTTGAGGAAAAAGAACTAGTATTAAACTTATCTGGTGAAGACATTGAAGATCCAGAAAAGCCAGAAAAACCAAAACCACAACCTGCTGGTTGTCAAATGGGTTCAGGCGTTGCCTCAATCATCGGATTGGTAACTGGACTTGCTGGAGTGGTCTTTGTCTTAAAACGCAAAAGATAATTAGCATATTAAAAGGACTGATTTTTCAGTCCTTTTCTTTTTGCTTTTATGAATTACGGAAATACTTTAAGGAGCCTTTAATCGCTTTAAACTTCTTAAAGAAAATTGGATTTTCATCAAGCGAAATCAAGGTGTATTGTTCGCGACGATCATTATCTAAATAATCAAAAATACGGCTATGAATTTCTTGAAGTTCTTCACCAAATTCCGGATTTATCGTATAGCCGATGACTGTAGTTCGATGCTCTTTATCAATTTTCTTATCAGCAATAAAAATCCGATTAACGCGATGATCCGCTTTGATAAATTTGATAACCTCAAGCATCACTGCTTTTTCCAATGTAGTTGGAACAAACTTGTCTTTAACAAAAACATTTTTATGAACATGAACATTAAAAAAGTAATTAGATATTTCTCGTCGGTAAGAACGAATCTTTTCTAGTTCTTCTTCAAGCCCCATTTTCAAACAATATTCACCGATTATATTTACCCCGGCATCTAAATAGTTTTCATTAAATTTAATCGCCTGATAAATATATTCTATTCCCTGATTATCAAACATTGATAATAATAAGGTACCCTTTTCAAAGATTGCCTGAGGATTATCATTATGTTCAGATAGAATTTTATCATAAATCATTAATGACTTATCAAACATACTGAATATGCGATATGCCCTAGCCACCTTGAAAAGTTCAAGTCTTTCACAGTCATTAGAATTTTCTTCATATTCTTTAATAACCTTTAATGGATCTAAATAGTCTCGTTTACGGCGCTCTTCATAAGTCGGCTCAATAAACTTAACAATTAGTTCATTGGCTCGTGCTACGATTAAATCTAACTCATCAATATTATCATTGAATTCTACTTCAAAATGATCTACTTCTAATAATTCCATTCTCCTTTTAAAAGTCAAATGACTTTCTATTTGAGCCGGTATCCGCTTAACAATTAAGTCATTCCATAAGTCTTTGTTGTCAGAATAATATTGTAAGAACTTATTAAACACTAAATTGAAATATTGAGTAGTGACTACATCTTCTTCATACACTTCCAAGACTGGATAAGCTTCTTCACTATCAAAAATACCATATAATGATAATTTAGCTAAAGCATTAATAAAGACTTGGCTATCGGCTCGGTCTTTAATGGCGAGGTCAGCTATCCTTTCTATTGTTCGTCGTGACACAAAATCGAATAATTCAAAGTCACTTGATAGAGTATTAGATAAAGGACTAAAGAGTACTGATAACAGTAATCGGCCTCCTTCACCTGAATTAACTACTTCCATCCATTTGCTTAGTTTCTTATATAAACTATAAGTACGCTTTGTATCCTTATTTACGATATGCGCAAACTCATGATTCAAGATACTTTCTAATTCACTTTCGTTTAATAGTTGTAATAGAGAAACCCCTAAAAAGATGGTGCATCCCTTATCAGTTTCATTGACGCTGGCATTACAATCCATATTAAAATAACATTTTATCTTTTTCTTAACATTATATTCAGCTGCTACTTTTCGAATCAGCTTCCACAACTCTGGAAAGTCTTCCTCTTTTAACTCATATGTTGGATCATATGGAGGAACATCGGTTCCTATTAAAAAACTTATCGTGAAATAGAGTAAGGCACCAGAGACTAATATTAAATAACTAATACTAGCACTAGCAAGCATAGCCATAATTGAATGAATTAAATAGACGATAAATATAATTAGGAAGTAATAAACATCCCCTAAGAGCAAATGTTTTCTTACCAATCGATAATACCCTTGATAATCTTCTTCAGCCATTTTCTTTTTCTTTAAAATCATTTTCTCAATTTTTTCTGCATCAATTTTTCGGCGTCGTTTATTACGTAGATAGATTGCTAAATTAATTAAATAGATAATCAAAAACAAACCAATTAAGGCAATCAAAAGAATATTTAAAAGATTATATATTCTTTCGTCCTCTCCTAGTTTTACCCCTAAAAAGATCATCCCGATAGCATTAATGGTAATCATAACTGCAACTATTATTTTAATAATTTTTTTGGACACTTCATTACCTCCTGTTGTCATAACATTTTATCATAAAATAGATAATGTTATCTTAAATTTTATAAAAGAAAAAACACCTCTTCTTGAGGTGTCTTATGTCTTATATAATTTATTTAGCTAATTGTGCTTTTGCTTTTTCGCATAATGATGCAAAAGTTTGGGCATCATTAACTGCTAAGTCAGCTAACATTTTACGGTTAATATCAACATTGCTTAGTTTTAAACCATGCATTAATTGACTATAGCTTAAATCATTTAAACGTGCAGCCGCATTAATACGGACAATCCATAACTTTCTGAAATTTCTTTTGTTATTTTTACGATCACGATAAGAATATACTAAAGATTTCATTACTTGTTGTTTGGCTGTACGGAATAGTAAATGTTTCGCGCCAAAATAACCTTTAGCTAGTTTTAATACCTTTTTGCGTCTTCTTCTGGTAGTATATCCACCTTTTGTGCGTGGCATTTCAATTCCTCCTAACTATTTAAGATTAGCAATTTGTTGTTTAATTCGTCCTAAATCAGCTCTTGATACAGAAGCTTTTTTACGTAGTTGTCTCGTTTGTTTTTGAGTTTTACCAGGAGCAAGATGGCTTGTCCCAGCTTGATGACGAATTACACGACCGGTACCGGTAATTTTAAAACGTTTTTTAGAACCACTGTGGGATCTCATTTTCGGCATATTGTAGCATCTCCTTTATTTCTTTTTTTCAATAATTGGGGCCAACATCATTAACATACTACGCCCATCCATAACTGGTTGAGTCTCGATGTTGGATACGTCTGCTAACCCCTCAGCAAACCGTTCAAATAATGGTTTGGCTAGATGGGAATGAACAATAGTTCGACCACGGAAACGAAGAGTTACTTTTACTTTATTTCCGTCAGTTAAAAACTTTCGCGCATTACGAGCTTTGGTTTGGAAGTCGTGATTATCGATATTAGGGCTTAATCTAATCTCTTTAATCGCAATGATATGTTGTTTTTTACGTGCTTCTCGGGCTCGTCTTTGTTGTTCATAACGAAATTTACTGTAATCTAATAATTTACAAACCGGTGTTTTGGCACCAGGAGCAACACAAACTAAATCATAACCTCTTTCTTCAGCAATCTTTAGTGCATCGACTCGTGAATGAATACCAAGTTGTTCACCATCTTCGGAAATTAGTAAGACTTTCTCAGCCGTAATAGCTTCGTTTACTAATTGGTCATCCTTCTTTTTATCTGGACCCTTACTAATAGCTTTCACCTCCATATGTGACTTTTAATACCATAGCAAGAAAAAAAGCGGGAAAAACCCACTTAAAACAATCCATACTTAATAAATAATATGTACTGACTCTTTACCTACCAACTCAATTGTTGATCAGGTGAGAAGTGGGACTTCTACTTTTCACTACGATATTTAATTTTCATACCATTATACCATCTTTATATCATCTTGTCAAGATATTACCTATATAATATTTATATGCAAAATCAACTACTTTATGACCATTAACTGAGATCTTTTATTAAATAAATGATACTTCCACCAATAATAAAAGAAGCAAAAATAATGAGAGCATGAAAAATCCCAAATGGAAAATATACTTCACCACTACTTGCTATTACTCTAGGAAAAACAAAATGAAATACCTTGATCAATTGATTTGATGACAGTTCAACAATAATCTCGCTGATAATAAAAATTATATAGGGGATTAATGAACTAAACCAATTATTAAAAAGTATCCCAAATATCATCGCAACACTACCAAAAATCAAACCTGTGAGAAATAAGCCACCAAAGAATTCTATCACGGAAAACTCAATGACAAACCAACTGGTAAATAAATAACCAATAATCATATAACAAAGAAATGCTACTAACACCACACCAAAATAGATTGAAGCTAGAGCATAATATTTGGTCAAGAAATATACAATTCGTTTTTTAGATCCTTTTTGAGAACTCAAATATAAAACTCGATAATTATCATTTTGAAAACAAAAACTACTTCCAAACAAATAACAGCTAATTAAGGTGAGACTTATCTTCATCATTATTTCCATATTAGTGTTATAGGCTAAGGCATAACTCTTTCGGTTTAGATCGTGAAGTGATATTTGTTCAATTGGGTTAATCGATACAAGCAATCCAATGTTAATAATACCCACTAATAAATCAAAAATAATTAAATTGACTTTAGTCCATAAATACTTTCGATGTAAGGTAATTAAACTCATCATAAGTTATTGAAGTCGATGACCTTTCGATTCTTGAAACGATATGAAGATAAGTGATGAGTACTAATAATAACAATCTTAGATGCTTGATGAAGTTTTCTCAGTTCTTCATAAAAGGTGCGTCGAGTTGTTCGGTCGAGTCCATTCAATGGTTCATCAAAGATGTACACATCAGCATCCACCATTAAAGTCAGTATTATTAAAAGTTTTTGTTTAGTTCCCTTGGATAGTTTAATTAGGTATTTATCAAGGTGCTCTCTAAGATTAAACTTATTATAATAGTAATCTAATTTGACCGATAAACTTTCCTTATCAATATTTTTCACTTTTCCAAAGAGTGATAAAAAGTCACCTATTGTCAAATAATCGGGAAATATTAGTTTTTCTGGACAATAAGAATATGAAATATTTTGATCTTCGACATTTCCTTCATATTTTATTAGTTTCAATAAACACTTAATAAAGGTCGATTTTCCACTACCGTTGTTGCCAACCAAAAAAATCATATCTCCGGGAACAAAAGTTATAGTGAGATCATTAAAGACAACCAAGTTACGATACTTTTTACTTAGATTGGTAATATTAATTACGGACATAGATAAGCTGCTCCGGTGGGGTTATTTCTCTTTTAGTTTTAAAATAACAAAAAGATGGGCTAGTGATGGTGGATACTCCATCATTCACATAGTAATTTAACTTAAAAGCCACTTGATTAATAAATGTATTTTTCAAATAAACCAAAGGTATTAAAAGATGTTTAGTTGAGCCGGCCTCAACTATTATGTCAAAATGGCTTTTGAAACTCGTTTTCTTGAAGTCATAATCTGATAAAACATCTTCTAGATGAATCTCGCCTCGGGCTATATCTTTTGGTATTTCCATAACATAATCATAGTTTGGTTTAATAAAAGGACTAATAAATTGAAGATTATTAAGGTTAATCACCTGATCACTATCGTTAGTTATTTCAATGATAATTGAACCCAAACTGACATAATTACCTATGGTCGCCGGGATTCCTTTTAAATAGGTAACTCGCACCTCTTCGTTTATCTTAATTTCATCAAAAGCAAAACTGCCAACCCTCATAGTTAAGACCTCGCCATTGTGATAAGTAAACTCTAAGTAGGCGTCTTCGATCAATAATAGTTCTTCCACTTTAAAAGGGAAAACTGCTTTAAAGTCATAGCCATAATAGCGCTGATCTTGATGATTGATGATTTCTTCATTACATGTTATTTCTACATCCTGTAATTGATAAAAATCTTTAGTAATATTGTCCACTAAAGTAGTACGACTAATACAACTAGAATCAAAATACATTGTTCTTTTTTCACGAGCATATAGCATTAAATTTATATTCGAAGTGCTTTGACTTGTAATTGAATAGTTTTTTGGAAAAGTCAAAAAGACAAATTGTTGTTTTCGATTATATGCATCACTAATAATAAACAACGTTATTAAAAGGATTCCTAGTAAAGCATAAACTAGATATCTACCTATTTTTTTAGAAAACCACTTTTTCATTAAATCTTTTCCTCAATTAACTCATAGCACTCATCAATGACATCAATGTATTCCCACTCACCCTTTTTAAAACAAATACCTAAAAAGTAGTAACTGCCAACACCATTGCTTAGTTCAGCATTACCAGTTACTTTCATTGTTACTTTAGTATTGGGAAAGATGACAATACTCATTTTTGTTTCTTCACTTCTGGTAGTTGTTTTCTTACGACCAATCTCTCCCCTAATAGTAGTATCAAGTCCTACTTCTACAGCCTTAATCTTACCTTTAGCTTTTGAGGTAATGGCACCGCTTGCTGAGATACTTGTTTCAATTTTACTGCTTTCCACCATTTCATAGTTAAAGGTTACTGGGGTACTAGTGCTATTTGCCTTCGAAAAGATTGTTTCAGCAGTGTAGCGACAATCAGCATTCTTATTGATGACACCAACGCTCCACCCAAAGAATCTCCATTTTTTATACTTTTGATGAGCCTTTTGTTTCTCATAAGTTGTCATATCAATTAAGAGTTTTGCTTGTGAGCCATTAAACTCAATATCTTGGAAAGCACTATGGCCAGTATTTCGGGCCTTAACATTAACACTAACACTAACCATTAATGTTAACAGAACAATAAAGATAACTTTCTTCATAAAAAAACCTCACTTTCGCTTTAATTATAGGCCAATTATTCTTAAATAACAATGGCTTTTAATTGCGAAAAGTGAGGGCTTTTTCAACTTTTTCAAGGTGTCTTATTCAGACATTAATTTTTCAATATCTTCTACTTCTTTAATTATTTCTTGCGATAGATTAATACATCCATCATTTGTAATTAGTATATCATCTTCGATGCGAACCCCAATGTGTTCATCTTCAATATAGATTCCAGGTTCAACTGTTACAACCATTCCCGCTTTTATTCCGAGGTTTGCTAGGTCAGGATCGTGAACATCAAGTCCTAAAGAATGTCCGATTGAATGGTAGTAATAGTTTCGGAAATCTTTTGCTAGACCTAATTTTTCACATGCGGCTTTAATTAATCCATTTGCATACTCATTATATTCCGCCCAAGTGAGACCCGCTCTTAAGAATTCAATACACTTTTTATTAACTTCCAAAACAGCTTCATAAACTTCTCGTTGGCGTTTGGTAAACTTGCCATTGGCTGGAAAAGTGCGGGTGATATCACTGGCATATAAGTTAGTAGCTGTACCAACGTCCATTAAGATAAGGGAATCTTTTTCAATTGGTGAGTTATTATCTGTATAGTGAAGAATTGTGGCATTTTTACCACTGCCAACAATTCCATCAAATGATTCTTTCTTTCCGTGACAATTCAAAATGAACTTAAAGTTAGCATCAACAACAGCTTCATTTTGAGCTGTCTTGGCACTTCTCATAGCGTGATAGATGGCTTCTTTGGTAGTTTCAATACTTTCTTTGATATAGTTAATTTCTTCTTCTTCTTTAATCATTCTAAGAGATAATACTAAATTGTAAATATTTTTAATAATAAGGGCTGGAAATCGATGTTGCATATGACGAGCATATTCTAAACCAAAGCTATTAAAGAGTGGGTTTGGCTTTTGATCAAGGTCAAGATAGATCTTTTCTACCTGGCCAAGTGAACGGCGATTTGATTGTAGCAAAGAAAAAACATAGTTTTCAAAATCTTTATGATAACTGATATCCTCTTTATTAACACCTGAAAGTTCACTGGCTTCTTCAACAGTCGCTTTTGCGCCAACCCATTTAACCATTACTGGGTCATTCTCATCAATAAAGAGTCTTTCACTTGTCTTATTGTTTATTTTGGATAAAACCAAAATGACATTATCTTCTTTGATCCCAGTTAAATAGAAACTGTTACGATTGCATTCAAATGGGAAATCAGCATCAGCAGAACGTGATACATGATACCCTGAATGAATAATCGCAATTGAGTTATCTTCAATTAATTCAAGTAGTTTATTTCGATTACGTTTATGTAAATTATTTCTCATATTTGTTTCCTTCTTTCATTAAGTAATAGTTTTCAATTACCTCAGCAGCCGTAGTAAATACTCGGTAAGCTTCTTCTAAACTTACACGGCTTAAGATTTCATTTAATATTTCTTGTTGTCCTTTATCGTGAACCCTTAAGACTTTTCGCCCTTGAGGAGTAATAGCCAAACGAACAACTCGATGGTCCTCAATATCACGAATCCGGTTCAAGTAACCTTTTTTCACAATCCGGTTTACCCCAGTAGTTAAAGCACCAACTGAAACCTTTAATTTATTCGCAATAAAACTCATCGGTTTATTATTGTTCTTGCTTACAGTTTCTATAACATAAAGTTCACCAATGGTCAGGTCGGGGATATTTTTAGTATCCATGGTACGCTCTTCTACTACACGAGCCATATTGACTAAATAGTCAAAAGCCTCTTCCATCTTTTTTTGCATAACCTTTTCGTCAATGACAACTTCTTTTTTACTTGAAACTTTTTTACTCATTCTATCACCCTAATTATTAACCTATCTAATAGTATTATACTAAACTTATTTTTAAGTTTAAACTAAATAGCAAATTTATTTTAAAAAACCCACTAACCGAAGTTAGTGAGTTTAATATATCTTACTCTAAATTTTCTAAATGAGTAACGATATCACGAACAGTTTTCATGTTTTGAGCAACTTCATCATTAATCTCAATATCAAATTCATCTTCGATAGCCATGATTAATTCAACAGCGTCTAATGAATCAGCACCCAAATCATCAACTAAATGTGTATCTAATTGAACTTTTTCTTCTTTAACGTTAAGTTCGTCAACGATTAACTTTTTTACTTTTTCAAAAACGTTCATAAAATCCTCCATTAAATTATTGAATTTTAACTTTTCTATTGTTTTCTTGCGGTTTGGTTGGATCAATCATTGTCAGTTGAAGGCGTCCTTTTTCAAGGTCAACATCAACTACCCAAACCTTAATTATGTCACCAACAGAAACAACATCTAATGCTCGTTTTACATACTTGGTAGACATTTTAGAGATGTGAACAAGTCCATCTTCTTCAACACCACAGTCTACGAAAGCGCCAAAATCGACCACATTACGAACTGTTCCTTGAAGTTCCATTCCTGGTTTAAGGTCAGCAAGGTCTAAGACATCACTTCTTAAAACCGGTGTATCAAACTTATCACGTGGGTCACGTAATGGTGCCACAAATGCATCAAGAATATCATTTAGGGTATATTCGCCAATGTTGAATTCTTTAGCTAATGCTTCACGGTCAACATCATTTACTGCCATAATTAGTTCTTCACTACCAATGTCTTTACTAGTGAATCCTAAATGTTCAAGTAATTTATAAGCATGTTCATAACTTTCTGGGTGAATACCAGTCATGTCAAGTGGTTCAGTTCCATCAACTATTCTTAAGAAACCAATTGCTTGTTCTAAGATTTTAGGACCAATACCTTTGACATCCTTGATTTCTTCACGGCTAGTAAACTTACCATTTCCTTCACGATGAAGAACAAGATTTTTTGCTGTGCGGGCATTGAAACCAGCAACATATTGAAGTAATGATCGGGATGCTGTATTAACATTAACCCCAACTTGGTTAACGGCTGTCTCAACAACAAACTTCAATGAGTCATTTAGTTTTGATTGAGTAACGTCGTGTTGATATTGACCAACACCAATTGATTTAGGATCGATTTTAACTAACTCACTAAGTGGGTCTTGAAGTCTACGGGCAATTGATACGGCTGATCTTTCTTCAACTTCAAAATCAGGGAATTCTTCTTGAGCTACTTCAGAAGCTGAATAAACTGAGGCACCCGCTTCATTAACGATAATATAGAAGACTTCACGGTCAATTGCTTTGATTGTCTCAGCCACAAATGCTTCAGTTTCACGAGATGCTGTACCATTCCCAATACAAATTACTTCAACATTGTATTTGTTAACTAATTCAATAATTTTATTACGAGATTGTTCTAAACGGAATTGTGGAACTACTTCATCCTTGTTTCTTTGGTTAGGATAGATAACGCCTTTTTCAAGGAATTTACCAGTTGCATCAACCACAGCTAATTTACAACCAGTACGGTAAGCCGGGTCAATTCCAAGGACAACTTTGCCTTTCATTGGAGGTTGTAATAAGTAGTTTCTTAAGTTTTCACCAAAGATTTGAATCGCTTGATCTTCTGCTTTCTCTTTAAGTTCAGTTCTGATTTCACGTTCAATCGATGGCTTAATTAAACGTTTATAACCATCTTCAATAGCCTCTAATACATAAGATGTTGTAAGAGAGTCTTCATTTTTAATTACTTGCTTATTTAAATAAGCTATACATTGATCATATTCTTCAACAACTTGAACCTTTAAGACCTTTTCAGCTTCACCACGGTTGATTGCAAGAACACGGTATAATTTAACCGTTCTAATTGGTTCTTCAAAATCATAGTACATTTCATATACTTTTTTCGGGTCTTCAGCATTTGGTCGAACTTCACTCTTTAGCTTAGCATGTAAGTTGAAGTTTTTGCGGAGCCATGTACGGTATTTAGGTTCATCAGAAACAATTTCAGCAATTATATCTTTAGCTCCTTGAAGAGCATCATTTTCATCTTTAACAATTAAACCTTCTTTTTCAATTTCTTCAGTAATTTCTTTAGTAACGTATTTAGCCGCTTCGGCCAATACATCACCTTCAGTTGGGAAGGTTAATAGGAATTCAGCTAGTGGTTCTAAACCTTTCTTTTTAGCTTCAGTTGCTCTTGTCTTTTTCTTTTCCTTGTAAGGTCGATAGATATCTTCCACCTCAGCAAGTTTCGTAGCAGCTATAATACTATTACGAATTTCATCAGTCAATTTACCTTTTTCTTCAATTAGACGCATAACGTCTTCTTTACGTTGGGCTAATTTTTGACCATAATCCCATTCTTGGTAGATCGCTCTAATTTGATCTTCATCTAAACCGCCAGTTACTTCTTTTCGATAACGAGCAATAAAAGGTACAGTAGCCCCATCATTGATTAGATTTAAAACCGCATTAATCTGTGGGAGCGTAACTTTAAGATTGTTCGCTATTTCTTTCAATAACTGGTCATTAATGTAATTTGTATCCATTTCCATCCTCCATGTCAATATTGTAATTATTTTATCATATATTTCATTTTTTTTCAAGTGTTATTACCTTTGAGCTTATGGTTTCAATATTAGCAATTGTCCTACTCGCCATAAGATGTAAGATGCCATCTTCAGACGCACCTGATTTCGGTCTCCTTCAAATTGGAGACGTTCAATATTGATAAAACCATTATAGGAACAAGCAAAATAACAAAGTCCATCATCAGGATTAGGCTGGTCCCCACCAGCATAGCCGGTAACACTAACATTGACATCAGCCTTGCTTATCTTGGCCAAACCTTCAGCCATGGCTTCGGCTACTTCAGCACTAACCACCCCAAACTTCTTTATGAGTTTAGGATCAACTCCTAAGATCTCATTTTTCGAGGCATTACTGTAGGTGACAAAGCTTCGTCCGATTACTTCCGATGCTCCTTTACAATTAATTAAACGTGATACCATCAATCCACCTGTACACGATTCAGCAAAACAAATCTTTAGTTTTTTCTGATATAAGATTTCAAAAAGTCTTCCTTCAATCGTTTGATAGATAGTACCAATATAATAATCAGGATATCTTTCTTTTAAATCCTTTAAAAATGAATCAAGTTTATCCTGATCTTTATCCTCTGAGATCAGGTGAACAATTGTTTGATCAATTGTCCTTTCATAAGTCACAAAAACCCCCTCTACTTCTTCAACTTTAAACTCTGGATATTCAATGAAGCGCACTCCTTGATAATAATACCCACTAGTAGTTGGGAAGTTCTTTTTTAACTCAGAAAATATTATGTAATCAATATCCTGATAATACTCAAAAACATTATCAGCTATGCCAATAACTGGTTTATCATTTACAAAGTATTTTGCTGTACCTTTTGTTGGTTCTTTTTGATAGTTCCAATTTGCATCTGGAACTAGTAATTTTAGAAAAAAGTTGCTTCTATGATCCATATTAATCACCTTTATTATTATAGACTAAATTAGGAATGCTATTAAATTTAATAAAGTAGTATTTAAACTACTGCCTTTAAATCAATTATATTGTAAACAAAAAAATGCCCAAAGTAAAGCATTTAGACAAATAGATTTACAAGTTAGGTCTTTTCGGGTATAATTATATAAGAAAGGTGATTTCTTTGAAAACAATTAAAGATGAAGTAATAAACACAATCATAATTAAAAAAAGTACCTTTATCACCAAAATGGCCCCGAAGAGTTCAATTCAAGAAGCAAGGGAATATATTGATAGCATCAAAGCTGAATATCCTGATGCTACTCATCACCCAGCAGCTTATATCATCGGTAATCACGGTGAATATGGTCATGCCAATGATGATGGTGAACCAGGAAAAACGGCTGGTGCACCAATATTTGATGTACTTAGAAAAAATGATCTAACCAATGTTGTTGCGGTGGTGGTTCGCTATTTCGGTGGAATAAAACTAGGAGCTGGAGGGCTTGTCCGGGCCTATTCTAAAAGTACTGCTGAAGCGGTGAAACTCGCTACCATTGTACCGATTATTGAATATTCCCGCTTACACCTTACCTTTGATTATCCATCAATGCCAATCATTGAACCATATTTAAATGACACAAAAATAATTAGTCGAAACTTTACTAAAAACATTAGTTATATAATTGAATTACCAACTAGTGAGGTATCAAGATTAAAAACTATTTTAAACGAACTTACCCAAGGTAAGATTATTATTCATGAGGTTATAACGGAAGACTAACTATTTTTTCTTTGAATATCTTTGTTTAGTTGATTCTCCCCCACGGATATGTTTTACTTGTTGATTGTATTCAAATAATTCTTGGACTTGTTGATACAAACGAAAATCAATATCTTTTAGTCGTTCTGATAAATCTTTATGGACTGTACTTTTCGAACATCCAATCCGCTTGGCAACTTCGCGAACTGTACTTCTTTCCAAAAGTAAAAAACGAGCACCTAATAAGGTTCGTTCGCGGATTACTGAATCCATACCATCCCCTCCTAAAAATATCATATGAAGGCGGGGTCTTTTTTATTACCTTAGGACCTTATTAAATCAAACTGCTCATCTTTTTATGCGAAATCTGTTATAATAAGTAATGGTGAAAAAAATGAAATACTTTACAAAAGAAAAATATTATCACACTTTAAATAATTATCTAACCAATAAATATCATACTAAAGTTTTTAAAGTGTCGTTAAATGGAAACTTTACTTGCCCAAATCGAGATGGAACGATTAGCAGCCTTGGCTGTTTGTTTTGTTCTGAATCTGGAAGTGGCGATTTTGCTGGGGAGAAGACGGAAACATTAACAGAACAATTTCAAAATGTCCTAACAAGAATGAAAGAAAAATGGCCCGAAGGTAAATATATTGCCTACCTCCAAGCCAATACTAATACCTATGCTCCTCTAGACGAATTAAAAGAAAAGTATGAAGAAATTATCAAGATTGACCCAAATATAATTATCTTTAGTATTGCGACTAGACCCGATTGCTTAAGCGATGAAGTTATTGAATACTTGGCTGAACTTAATAAGCGAGTGGAAATATGGGTTGAACTTGGTTTTCAAACTTGCCACGAGCGATCAGCCAAATTCATTAATCGTGGTTATTCAAACGAAGTATTTGTTGAATCAGTTAACAAACTAAGAGCTCATAATCTGACAACCATTGTTCACATTATTAATGGGCTTCCTAATGAAACCAAAGAAATGATGATTGAAACAGCTAAATTCCTCAACAACCTAGATATTCAAGGAATCAAGATTCATATGTTGCATGTTATGAAAAACACTCCTTTAGGAGAGTTGTATATGAAAAAACCATTCAATCTATTAACTCGTGATGAATATGTTGATGTGGTTGTCAATCAGTTAGAACATCTCCGAAAAGAAATAGTTATTCATCGGGTAACTGGTGATGCACCAAAGGATCTACTAATTGAACCAACTTGGACTTTAAAGAAGTTTGTGGTACTAAATGAAATTGATAAGCTAATGCGGAAAGAGCATCGTTTTCAAGGTGATAAAGTATGTATCTAATTTTAGATTTTGTTCATAAATTGCTTTCAGAGACTGTACAACCTAGTGATGTTTGTGTTGATGCTACTTGTGGAAATGGTAATGATACCATTCATCTAGCAGGTCTCGTGGGTCCTGGTGGTAAAGTCTATGCCTTTGACATCCAAGAAGAAGCAATCAATCATACTAAAGCATTATGCAAAGAGTTTAAAAACATTATATATATATTAGATAGTCATGAATATATCAATAATTATATATCAGAACAAATAAAAGCTGTTGTCTTTAATTTAGGTTATTTACCAAAGGGGAATAAAGAAATAACTACTACTAGTTCTACTACTTTAAAGACTATCGAATCATTACTCCCTCGCGTTATTAGTGAGTCACTAATGATTATCATTGTGGTCTATCCCGGCCATCCTGAAGGAAAAAAAGAAAGTGAAACATTACAATCATTTTTAAGGGATCTTGACAAACATCAATACTTAATCACTAAATATGAAAACTTTAATCGGGATTTATCTCCCTATGTTTTAACCATATCTCAAACTAAAAGAAGGTAACGAGTACCTTCTTTTTTGGATATAAATGAAAAGAGATTCCTTAATTGTTAATAATATAAGACTAGAAAGGAAAGAAGGAATCTCTATCTATAGTAATATCAATCCTGCTAACTTTTACTTCTCATTCCATAAAAGTATTTGTTCTAAATTGTCGACATCCTCAAAGAGACTTCGATCAAGTGTCAGGCCAAAAGTTTTATATTGCATATCGCAAGTACCTATACTTGCATAGTACATTTTAACAAAGATATATAGTGTATTATCTTTTAGGTATATGTATTCTAAGGTCTGACGATTCGAACCACTTCCAGTAACAATGGTATCAGTAATAACCAAGATGTGTTTTTCAAAATATTCTTCATTATAAATGGTAGTAATCCTATCTAAGATTTGTTCTTTATTATAAACGTACTTCCATCCATCGTTATCTTGGATCTCCTTTATGGCATTTTCAATATCTTCTACCTTTGTATATATGCCTTTAGGAAGATATCCAACATAATTCATAACAAAAGGAATTGGTTCTTGATTTTCAAATCCATAATATTTTGGATTGTGCATATATATCTTACTACTGAAATATTCTACTTTTCGCTCAATGCTAATAATTGATGAATACTTTTGTTTTAATTTATAAATGAATTCACTTACTTCTATGGTTTCTTGTTCTGGCTTTAAGACGATAGAAATATAAGGTGAAGTATTAAAATAAAAGATATTACTGTAGTCAAATTTATTCAAACCTGATGCTTCAATGAAATCCTTATGACGTTCCATCATTGACTCATTATCATCATAATTAAATAAGATTCTATACCAGATAGCTGCTACTTCTCTATCATAATAGATAATCTTTTGAGTTTCTTCAAATTCTCCACTAGTTTTAAGTTCTATTTTTGAATCTTGATCGGGCATAATAAATGACAACTCCCAATAACTTGGGCTCCCTTCTTCTTCAATAACAGTTTGGGAACAGACAAATTCATCATTAACATACAAATGCACGTCAGCATTATCAATGATTGACATTTTAATGATTACCTTGTCACCTACATTATATTTTTCATTTAATTCTTCAAGGATTAACTCTTTAGCTCCTTCAACCTCCAATTGATATTCAATTAGATTTTTTTCTTTTCTGGTATATTTTCTATTATATTCACTTGGTGTCTGATCACAACCAACAAGAATAATAACAAATATAAATAAGATAAATGTCAAAACCCTTTTCATCATTTAGCCTCCTCTTATCTAAAATAATCCCTATATATTAATATATGAGCAATACTACAAAAAACTCCCTTCTAAGAGAGTTTTTTATCATAGTGTGTCTAGGGGTCTTTTCCCTCTTAGAAATTATTTCCTTCAATAATATTATACAATATAAAATTACGGAATGCAAGTGGATATATAAAAATGGTAGCCAAGAGGGCTACCATTATATTAAGAATTATTTTGTTTTGACAAAATAATCTCTTTACTTTTCATTAGTCTAATAATATTGCTACGTTCAGCATCTTCTAGTTTTTGCGTAATATAGCGAATTGTTTCTTGCATATCAGGAATCATGATATATTCGATCGCATTGACTCGGCGACGTGTCTTCTCAATTTCAAAAGCTAACATGTCGCAAGACTTTTCAATTTGAGCCAGTTCAATTAGCTTGGGAAGTAATTTTGATAAGGCAAGTACAGCTTGGTCTAATTCACTCGGTGTATAAGCAAAACCATAGGTTAAGTCAACCTTTTCTTGGTCTTTATAATCAACCGTTGGAACCTTGATGTTCATTATCGTTTTAGAACCAACACCGATATGAGCCGCATTGGCTGGAACCATTAACGCTTCCATAATTCCTTGATGACTCATCTGTAACTGAGCATTACCAAAATGAGAAAAGATCTTTTTAAGTTTAGTTTCTACTTCCATTCTAAGAGCACGATTGCGTTTAATGATGAGCATAAACTGACGAACTAATTCATCTTGTTTATCTTTAAGTAGTTTATGTCCTCTCGTTGCAATACTGAGTTGCTGTTTAAGTTTCGACAACTCCATTCGAGTTGGATTAACATTCATTATTGCCATTGTTATTCCTCTATAGGAAGATATTTTTCAATTTTGTCGAGACTAATACGTTTCAATTCACTCTTTGGTAAGATTGTTAGTAGTTGCCATCCAATGTCAAGGGTTTCTTCAATTGTTCTTCTAGTGTGGTAACCTTGAGTGACATATCTATTTTCAAATTCAACAGCAAACTCGCTATATTTTTTATCAACATCTGATAAAGCCGCATCACCTAAAATAGTTGCAAGCTCTTTAGCTTCAACTCCACGAGCGTACGCAGCAAACAATTGGTTCATTGTATCAGCGTGGTCTTCACGAGTTTTACCCTTACCAATCCCCTTGTCTTTCAAACGACTTAGAGATGGTAAAACGTTAATTGGTGGAGTAACACCTTTCATGAAGAGTTCACGTGATAAGATGATTTGACCTTCGGTAATGTATCCTGTTAAGTCAGGGATTGGGTGAGTTTTATCATCTTCTGGCATGGTCAAAATAGGAATTTGAGTAATTGAACCTTTTTTACCACGAACTCGTCCCGCACGTTCATAAAGAGAAGCAAGGTCGGTATACATGTAACCTGGATAACCACGGCGTCCTGGAACTTCTTTACGAGCAGCTGATACTTCACGTAGTGCTTCAGCATAATTGGTAATGTCAGTCATAATAACTAAGACGTGCATACCTAGTTCATATGCTAGATATTCAGCACAAGTAATCGCCATTCTTGGCGTGGCAATTCGTTCAATAGCAGGGTCATTAGCCAGGTTCATGAAAAGAACAGAACGTTCAATTGAACCTGACTTTTGGAAGTCTTTAATGAAAAAATCTGCTTCTTCAAAGGTAATACCCATTGCTGCAAAGACAACCGCAAACTTGTCATCAGTTCCACGAACCTGTGCTTGACGAGCAATTTGTGCCGCAAGTCTAGCATGTGGTAAACCTGATCCAGAAAAGATTGGTAGTTTTTGACCACGAACTAAGGTATTCAGACCATCAATGGCACTAATTCCAGTTTCAATAAATTCACTTGGATAGTCACGAGCAACCGGATTAATTGGTTCACCGTTAATATCAAGGGTTACATCTGGAATAATTTCGCCACCACCATCGATTGGACGACCCATTCCATCAAATACTCGTCCAAGAATATCAGGTGAAAGTTTTAATTGAATTCCGTGACCTAAGAATCTTACCTTAGCATCACTAATTCTTAAACCTTGGGAACTATCAAATAATTGAACCAAGGCTTTATCTTCATTTATTTCAAGAACTTTACCAATTCGTTCTTCACCATTGGCTTGTTTGATTCTTACTAATTCATCATATTTAACATTTTCAACATGATCAACTAGCATCAAGGGACCAACTACTTCACGAATTGTCTTATATTCTTTAGACATATAGTTCATCCCCTTTCATCAGTTCTTCAAATTCATTATTTAATTCGTCAAATATCTTTTCGGCTTCTTGATTGAAATCATCTTCTTTGATATATTTCATACGACCGATTTTTTCTAAAACATTCATGCTAGTAATTTTATTGAAACTAACATTTTCTTTTAATGCTTTTTGACCAAGGTGATACCAAGTTAAGATCATCTTTAAGATTCCATATTGCTTATTTAATGAAGAATAAGTATCAACATCATCAAAAGCATTTTGATGTAAGAAGTCTTCTCTAATACTGCGAGCACACTCTAAAGTTAAGCGGTCATGGAATTCAAGTGAGTCAACCCCAACAAGGCGAACGATTTCTTCTAGTTTAGCTTCTTCTTGAAGAATACTAGCAGTTTCTTGAACTTGTTTTGACCAATCTTTCTTAACATTATTATCATAGTATTCTTTTAAGACATCTTCATAAAGTGAATAACTCTTGAGCCAATCAATGGCTGGGAAGTGTCGGCTATAGGCTAGGCTAGCACTTAAGCCCCAGAATACTTTAACAATTCGAAGGGTAGCTTGTGCTACTGGTTCAGAGATGTCTCCTCCCGGAGGAGAAACAGCACCGATTGCACTAATAGCACCAGTACGGTCAGTGCTACCTAAGCATTTAACTAAACCAGCTCGTTCATAGAATTCAGCAAGTCTAGATGATAGGTAAGCTGGATAGCCTTCTTCACCCGGCATTTCTTCTAGTCGTCCAGACATTTCACGAAGTGCTTCAGCCCAACGAGAAGTAGAGTCAGCCATTAGAGCTACTTTATAACCCATATCACGATAATACTCTGCAATCGTAATACCAGTATAGATCGATGCTTCACGCGCCGCAACTGGCATGTTGGAAGTATTCGCAATCAACACAGTTCTTTTCATTAAGTTTTGACCAGTTTTCGGGTCATAGAGATTTGGGAACTCCATTAAAACGTCAGTCATTTCGTTTCCACGTTCACCACAACCAATATAAACAATAATATCAGCATCAGCCCATTTTGCAAGTTGGTGTTGAACTACTGTCTTTCCTGATCCAAACGGACCTGGAATCGAAGCAATACCACCAATTGCGATTGGGAATAGAGTGTCAATTACTCTTTGTCCAGTTACCATTGGTTCATATGGCGCAATCTTTTGATTGTAAGGGCGTGGACGACGAACTGGCCATTTTTGTAACATTTGAACATCATGTTCATTGCCATTGTCATCTTTAATTTTACATATTACATCAGTAATGGTTGCTTCACCATCATAGATGTAAGTTACGGTTCCTTTTAAAGTAGGATTTAACATTACCTTGTGTAGAACTGCTGGGGTTTCTTGAACATGTCCAATAACATCCCCACCAACTATATAATCTCCTACTTTAACCACGCTTTTATAATTCCATTTTCTGTTTCGGTCTAATTTAGGAACGTCTACTCCAAGGGGAATTCGATCACCTGTTTGATCATAAATAACATCAAGCGGGCGTTGAATTCCATCAAAGATTCCTTCGATTAATCCTGGTGCTAGTTCGACCGATAATGGTTCATTTGTATAATATACTGGCTCACCTGGCCCAAGACCAGCAGTTTCTTCATAAACTTGGATTGAAGCCAGATCGCCCCTTAGTTCAATAACTTCACCAATAAGGCGCTTATCACTAACACGGACGACATCATACATTTGAACGTCTTTCATATTTTTTGCAACAATTAAAGGTCCTGCAACCTTTGATATGATGCCTACATTCTTTTCTGTATTATTCATCGCTACCATCCTTTCTAAAAAATATCAATACCGATGGCTTTTTCAACATTACTTTTAATCTTCTTCATTCCTATTCCCATGTTTTCCTCACTAGTTGGAATCGGTATGATAATTGGAAAAGGTGACGACTTATACTTTTCTAAAGTTTCATCTAAGTCTTGATATAAGTTTTCTGATAAATAGATAATCTTACACTTTTGGTTAACCAAGTTAAAGATAATTCTATCGGCTTCTTCTGCACTTTTGGCTTTAAAAGTCCTGATGCCAATCGCATTAAAGATTGTAATATCATCTTGGTCACCAATGGCAGCCATATCAATTATATCAACTTTTGGTTCCATAAGACATCACACCTTTCTAATATTCTAGTAGCATCGAAGCATTAAGATAAGGATTTGCATATATGTAACGTATATTCTTGGCTTCAGCTTGCTTTTTAAGGTAGTAATAAATCATCGGTCCAATACTAAAGGAATCAAAACGAAACTCTTTCATAATATTGAGCATTAATTGATCTAAGTAGCGCTCAAGGCTATTTAAATCATGTGTATCAAAATATTTCTTTAATCCTTTCGTTATTTCTCCTTCATAATCATTATTAAATGCTTTTAGAATGTTATCAACGGATTTATCGTAAATCTCCACAAACAAGGCTTGGGGAAGTTTTCCACCATCGATAAACATTTCTAAAAACTCATCAACCGTCCATTTTAAATTAAGAGAACGAATAAAGGTTTTCACATTAGCGAAATCAACAAAGGTTTGATAGTAAGTTTTTAAGGCCGCATTTGGATGTTTCTTTAAGCGCAAAAAGAGATACTTAAAAACACAATTATCAATAATGGCACTAATAACTCGCGGGTTTCGTTTACCTTCGATTTGTCCATTAATCTCTTTAAACAAGGTTACTTGTGACTTGTCTAAATCAGAGAAGTCATTTTCAAGGATCGCTTTTTTCAAACTATCCAGTGGTATTACTCCTGAATCAACTAAGATATCTTCTCGATATAATTCGAAGATCTTCATTTTATATAAAGATTTGATATTTAAGTTATCACTTGCGACGAAAAACAAATCAGAATATTTTGTTTCCGGCGCAATATCTTCAATCAACTCTTTAGTTTTCTTAAGTTCTTGATTGATTAACCCTTCTAAATTATTTGTATGTTTTTCCCCATAGCCTAAGTCAGCTAAAGACTTAATTACTTCTTGAGGTTGTTTTTGTAAGAGTTTTGATAACTTATTTTTATCTAAAATCTTTTCTTCAATAGCAGCAATCGTGCCGTTTGCGTAAGGATAATTCATCTTACTCACCATCAAATAAGATCTTAGCTACTTCAGTTTCATAGTAGTCGGCAGCATTGCTGATAATACTTTGATATGAATGATCGATATCAAAGTTCTCACCAATAACAATAAAACCACCATCAATATCCAAAGCATCAGGCGATAATCTTAATTGATAAGTATCGGAAATACGATCTATAATGTAATAATTATCAACCTTTTTTCCACTAGAAAAGATTCGTAAGAAGCGATCAAAATCACTTTTTGCAACCTTAATTACTTCATTGCCTGTAAGACCATCATTTTTAATGAGATTGATTACTAATTTCTTAAATGATTCATTATTTAACTTCTTCAACTCCTCTAGCGCTGCTTGAAAAGTTTCCTTGATGATTTCTTTTTTTCTTAGTAAAGAACGGCCCCGAGCTTGTTGTTCAATTTGGGTTGATCTTGTTATAATTCTTTCTTCGCTCGCCCTTTCTGCTTTACTAATCATCTGAGCAATTTCTTCTTGTACTTCTTGTAACGTTGTTTCTTCTAACTCTCTTGCTCTTTCTTGTCCAATACGATTGATTTCTAATGCATCTTGAGCACCTTTGTTCTCAATCTTTTCGTATATTGAACTTTTACTCAATTTGATCACTCATTTCTATTAATTCGGATTATATACCAAATATTAATAAGATACTAATTAATAAGGCTAAAATTGCGTATGTTTCAACCATTGCGGTTAGGGTCATACCTCTTGCAGAAGCCTCAGGTTGTTTTGCAGTCATGTGGATTGAACTTACTGCTACTTGACCTTGTAAAATTGCTGATAAAAAGCCGTTAATTGCAATTGGCATACAAGCGATAAAATATGCCCAACCAGTTTCAGTTGTAAGCGCAGCAACATCGCCACCTAATAATCCTATTTTAAAGACAACAATAAATGCTGCCAAGAAACCATAGATACCTTGAGTACCAGGTAAAATTTGTAATAGTAATACTTTACCGAATAATTCTGGTTTTTCACTTAAAACACCAGCAGCTGCACGTCCAGCTGACTTAACAGCGATAGCTGAACCTAATCCAGCGATAATAGTAGCAAGTGCTGCTCCAACAATTGCAATAATTAATCCTAAACTCATTTTAAATAAACCTCCTAGTTATTTTAATATTTTTTATTAATTTGTTTGTGTTAAACTTGATGTTTTTACTTCATCAATGTATTTTAATTTTAGTGATAGTGGTTTAAATTCATATCCACCACCATCATAGAATTTTCCAAAGAACTCGACATATTGAAGCCGGCTGTCATGAACATATGCTGATAATAATCCCATCGCAATATTAAAGACATGTCCAACAACAAAGATAACTGCTGCCAGGATAAATCCAATGACAGATCCTGCAACCATTCCAGCCAACATATTCATTACCATACCAATAACAGCGGTTGATAATGCTAGGGCGAGTATACGGGAGTATGATAAGATATCACTCATGTAATTGGCAATATCATATAGACCTAAAATTCCACCAGTAATCTTGCCAAAAAGATTTTTCTTATGGCGGCCAGCCGTTAGGACAACTGTTACCGCTCCAACTATAACCATAATCATACCAATTGATTTAGTTGGCGGCAAGACAAATAGACAAATACCAGCTAAGATTAAAATCCAACTAACTTGATCAGCAAAAATCGCAAAATACTCTTTATCAACAAAATTGCGAGCTGCCTTCATAATTAATCCAGAAATAATATGTAAAACACCGATAGCTAGTGATAATATTAACATACTAAGTGGATCATCCATTGGCGCAATCAAAGCAAAGCCCCAATTGTTTTTACCGAAGAGTCGACCTATTAAGTTAACCGGATCATATCCGAAGAAACTTCCAAAAAGGATTCCCCAGATGATGGTAGTAATTCCTGAATAATAAAAGATTTTAATTATTCTTAATGTTCCACCCTTTGGTTTCTTGTACTTAATGAACAAGTGGGAGGCAATCATCATCAATAATCCATAACCGGAATCACCCATCATAATACCAAATAAGATCCAATACCAAATTGACATAATTGGATTAGGGTCAACTTCATTAGGATTCGGTTTGGAAAACATATCGGTAATTACTTCAAATGAAGCGGTAAAATCATTGTTTTTAGTTACCGTTGGTGGTATCTCTTCTGGACTTGGATCAGTTATAGCCAAATCGTAAACATCAGTGGCTTCTTTAATAGCTTCATTTAATTGGTCTACCTCATCACTACGAACCCAACCTTCGATGTAACAAGTAGCATAGGTAGTAATGTTACTAACCTTTGCTTCTACAAGTTCTAATTGAGAATTAAGTTGGTCATTTAATACTAGTAACTCTTCGATATTAGAAGCCAATTCCTTTAGATTTTCTTCCAATCTCTCAATTTCTTGTTTGTTATTTTGAAGTAAGGTTTCCTTTTCAAAAATCAAATCTTTGGCATAGGCATCTACAGTAGGTAATTGATATTCTTCAAAACCTAAATTTTTGAGTTCATTTAGTAAAGTTTCATCATCTTGATAGTACACCGCATATAAAATCGCTAGTGAATAATCCTTTTGTCCCACGACAGTCATATCGCCGTTTTGGCTTTCTATTGCTTTTTCAACTTCTGACAATTTTCTAGCTTCAATAAAACCAATATGTAGTTTTGCATATCGGGGTGATGAAAGATCAGATAATTTAATATCTAGTCCTTTCCAAGGTGCAAGGGCATCTAATTCTTCTTGTATGCTTTGATTGTTGTTCTGTAATCGAAGAATAGTATCATTAATTCGTTCTGTTTCTTCAAGATATTTTTGCCGCCTTGGATCTTCTTGAATAAACTCTTCATAATTAACGATTATTTCATTATTCTTTTCTTCACGATACTTTTCGAGATTAGCAATTGACTTTTCAATACGATTGAGAACTTGTCCATCAATCGCTTGATGATCTTCATTGTCCCCAGTTTTAATCAACATTAAAACACTATGTTTTTGTAAAGATTGTAAGAGTCGCTCTTGGTCTTCTTTTAAGACTACCAGATGAGCTTTTTTCATCGGGACTATCATACTTCAATTATCCTCTCTAAAATAAAATCAACCGCTACTTTCATTCGCTTTTCGGCAAGGGCAGCTACTTTTTGATCTTCTTGTTCAAATTTTTGATTGATTTCACGTTCGACATCAATTAGCTTTTGATCACAATCCTTCGCAATTTGTTGAACCTTTTCTTCAGCCTCTGCATACATCTTGCTTGCCAGTTCGGAAGTTCGTCTCTTAGTTTCTTCCAGTAACGCTTCTACATTTTTTGTGGCTTCTTGTCTTAACTCTTCTGCTTTTGCTTCAGCAGCTTGGATTGATTCTAATATTGTCATTTTTTCACCACCTTTTGAAAAACTATTATATTATAAATATATATAATATTATACAACATATTGTCTTTTTTTACTACAAAACTAATAAAGAAAAACGGATAAACAAAAAACACCAATTTTATCAATTGATGTTTTAGTTAATCATTATATGTCAGTTGTTTTTTTACCAATTGTTTTTTCTGGATTTAAATGTTTACCACTTTTAACTATTTTAAAGTAAACATGATTTCCGGCTTCTTTGTCAATTTCTGAATGTCCACTTACACCAATTTTTGATCCTTGAGAAACGTCCGCTCCCACACTTACGGTTACCTCAGATAGTGCGTAATAATATGTTTTTAGATTATCTTTATGTTCGATAACAACATATTTACCGTACAATGGACTTTCCTTAATTTCAACTACTTTTCCGCTTAACGAAGCAAGAACATCAAATGGCTCATCATTTTTACAAGAAAATGAAGTTCCTAGGCTTGTACGATAAGTGTTACCATACTTAATTAGCCCTTTTAATTGGTTTTCTTGACTTTCGTTTTTATCGTAGAATTTACGGACGATCTTGTAGTCAAGATCAGCAAAAGGTAATTTAATCTCTTCTACAGCCTCGACATCGGTTGGGTCTTCACCAGGTGGATCAATCGGCGGTTTAGGAGTTTCTCTAATTGATGTCGAAACAACTAAAGCAACTACTAAAAGCGCTAAAATACCAACAAAGAAAAAGAATTGAAATTTATTTTGGCCAATTTTTTTAATCCATTCCTTCACTGTATCACCTCGTGAATATTATGGACGCTTTAAAAATAATTATACTAGCCAAAAATATTTTTTTATGCTAACTTGTAAATTTCTTCCAAGAATTTTACTATTGCACTAGCGAATAAATAACTTAAAATTATTGAAAAAACAACGTAGAAAACTCGAATTTGATTGACTCTTCCTTGTTTAAATAATTGATGAAAATTTGATTCAAGCAAAATTTTTAAATTGACAATTAACATCCCCAAGAAAAGAATAAGATAAACGACACTAAAGGTTCTTTCCATACTTCACCTCTTTGTTATTTAGTTCCAAATAAACGGTCGCCACAATCTCCTAGTCCAGGAACAATATATCCTTTTTCATTTAATTTTTCATCAAGAGCTGCTAGAAAAATCGAAACATCTGGATGAGCCTCTACTACACGGTTGACGCCTTCCGGCGCTCCTACTAATCCCACATAAATAATATCCTTAGCACCAGTCGCTTTTACTAAATCAATAGCTTTGATTAAACTGCCACCAGTTGCAAGCATTGGGTCAACAATCATTACCGTTGACTTACTAATGATATCAGGAAATTTTGCATAATAAGTATGAATTTCTAAAGTTTCTTCATCCCGATATAAACCGACATGTCCCACTTTTGCTGTAGGAATTAGGTTCATTATTCCTTCAATCATCCCCAATCCTGCTCTTAAAATTGGTACCAAAACGACATCATTAGCTAATTGTTTAGTCCTCGCGATCGCTATTGGTGTTTTTACTTCCACTTCTATCGTTTTTAAATCACGAGTTACCTCATAAGCCATTAAGCCGCCAATTTCGGAAACTGTTTGTCTAAAATCTTTCGTATTAGTATTTTCATTTCTAATCAACGATAATTTGTGATGGATTAATGGATGATTAAATATCACAACCTTGCCACTCATAATGTTTCCTCCTCTATTACTTTTATATTTGCGATTATTATAACATAAAACCATCAAAGTTTTAAAAAATTTAATTGGTTAATTTTATTTTCTCCCGTTATTTTAAACATATTTAAAAATAATTTTTAAAATAAATAGGGTCTAAACTATTATGTTTAAACCCTTTTAGATATATCAGTTATTTAATTGATATTTCATAATCATTGCTTTATCAAACTCGGTCATTCGCACAGGTTCTTCCCCAATGAAGACATGACGATTATTGATTGGTTTAAAACCTAAACTAATAAACACTTCTTGAATTTCATCTTTTAGTGCAATTGCAATTAATTCTTTGAGATTTATCTTTGATGCGTTTTTAACAACATCATTAAATAATTCTTTAATAATTTCATCACCTATGGTTTTTTGAAAAATAAAATAACGAATCAAACCTCTTTTTTCAAAAACCTCAAAAGATAGGATTCCAAAGATTTTATCTTCGTCAATTATCACTGATGCATTTTCAATAACCTTTTCATCTATTTCTCTGATACTCGGTATTCTCATTAAAAATTCTTTTACTTTTGGAAGTAGTTCTTTATTAATTCTTAATATTTCCACCTTATCGCCTCATCTTATTATATGTTTTAAGATAGGCGCTATTGACTACTTTTTAATGAACTTTTCATAAAAGTATGATTTATACTTGATATTATGATCTTCATCCTCAAACGATACCCCAAAAAACTCCGGATAGAGAACCGTCCACCAATTTTGACCTTTACCATTTCCAATAGTGATTAGCAAAGTTAGATACTCACCCGCCGGTAAGAACTTCTCATTATAAGATTGAGCTCGATAGGCACAAATCTTATATTCAACTTTAATTTTCTTTTTCAGCTGTTCATCATCAATGGCCTTAAACAAATCATCTCTAATTTCTTTAACACTTGGTTTTTGGGGGTGTTTTTTCAAGATAGGGACCAAGATATTTTTAAGATAGTATTTTTCTGCTTGATCTTCCTTACTATTAGAATTTGCGAGAATCCGCACGCGAATTTCACTGCTATTATTTATATCATTATTTTTTATTAAACTAGTTATTAGTATAACCACACCTATTATTAGAAGTACTTTCATTCCTTTCATAAAAAAACACCACCAGATATATTGTGGTAGTGTTTGGTAATATTATACATTTAATTTGAAATCACCTTGACGAATTACTTTAATTTCATCAGCAGTAGCATCAATAACGGTTGATGGTACTTTTGACAGCTCACATTCATCAATAATTAAATAATCAATATCTGATGCAAACTGACTGCGAATTTCTTCTAGATTATTTAATGTTTCCTGGCCACTAACATTAATGCTAGTTGTTGCCAAATTACCGAGATGGTTTAAAACCTTTAAGGCTATTTCACTATTAGGTATTCTAAAACCAACTGACGGTAGGTTTGCTGTGATAAGATCACTTACTCCAGCCTTTTTATTAAACACAATCGTCACTGCTCCTGGCCATAATTTATCCATAAGTTCTAGCACGTGGGAATTTTTTACTTCCACAAAAGGAATCACACTTTCAACTTTAGGAGACAAAATGGCAAGTGGTTTATCTTTGGTTCGATGTTTCATCGCAAAGATTCTTTCAATTGCCTCATCATCAAAAATGCTCGCTCCCACACCATAAACAGTGTCAGTTGGAAAAGCAATGACTTTATTTCTAAGCATCAAGGGATCTATTTTTAAAAACTCTTCACAAGTTAACTCTATCATTTCTCCACCATTATTTTTCTTAATTCTTCATTTAACTCTTCTTCACTTATTTCTCCATATTCATAGAGTTTAAATAAATGATTTAGATAAGACTCCTTATCAAGGATTTCTGTTTTTTCTTCTGGTTTGGCATCCAATTCATAGTCATCAAAATTATCATAGGTATCACTATAATCGAAGAGGTCATCATCATCAAAAGTTGCATCAATGATGTTATCATCATAATTAATGATTGGCGGTTCAGAATCAACATCCCACCAACTTTGATACCTAATATTTTTGTTTTTCTTAAACGCAGCAATATAAACGATAATTGCTCCAAAAATCACAATCAAGATCACACTAATGAGTTGAATTAGTGATTGGGGCTTTAAGGATTGGGAAAGTCTTTGAGTTTCTAGTTCGTTTTTCCCTAAGCCATAAAAAACATCTGACTCTGCCACTCCATTAGTCGTAAAACTTTCTTTATAAATTTTTTGATCACTGATGGTATCCGTAATCGATAATTCATAAGTAGTCTTATTTTTTAATTTCAATTTAGGATAACTAGCAATATGGTCATCAAATTCGATTCGATACTCAATATTTTTAGCCTCAAGGTAAACTCTCATCGGTGTATTAGTTTTATTATTTATAAAAATACCATAATAGGTGTTTTTATCAATAACTCCTGTAACCACCATGACTTCATAATCTTTTTTATTTGCTACTAAAAGATAACCGTATGAATCATAGTTTTCAAACACAAGGTTATGAAAACTTTCCATAGAACTAGGAGTTGTATTAGTTGATGCAATTGGAAGTATTAATGATAGTAATAATAAGCAATATTTAATCATCTTTATCATCATTAACAATAATCATAATTCGATCTTTCCCAAACATGTCTTGAATTACCCGGGCCTTTCCTTGTGGGAAATACTTCGCAGCTATTGTTAACATCTCCTTCTTTTGTGAATAACTATGTTCAAAAGCAATGATATTTTTTGGTTTTAATATCTTATGAGCATTGGCTAATATTTGCTCGTAGAAATATAATCCCGTCTCTCCACCAAATAAAGCAATGTGTGGTTCATTGTCCTTGACAATAGATTGAACCTCTTCTTTCTTTGGAATATATGGCGGATTAGAAACTAAAATATCAAATTTAAGCTCACGTACAATTAGTGGTTGCAATAAATCACCAGCAATAAACTCAACCTCTGCTCCTAGCTTTTGAGCATTTTTCTTTGCTACCACAAGGGCGGGTTGAGAAATATCGGTTGCATAAACCTTCATCAACGGTTCTTCTTTAGCAAGGGTAATGGCGATTGCTCCAGAACCAGTACCGATATCGACAACGGTAACTTCTTCACCACTAAAATAATGATCATATTCTGCCAAAACATAACTAACTAATTCTTCTGTTTCCGGGCGGGGAATAAGCACATTTTCATCAACATCGAAGGGATAACCAAAAAAATAACTATATCCTAAGATATATTGAACAGGAATATTGTCCACTAAATAACGATTAATGGCTTCTTGAATTATGGTCTCTTTTTCTTCACCAATTTCTTCATCATAGGCACTATAAAACTCCGCCCCATTTAGTCCGGACAATTCTAAAGTTAATATTTTGATAGCTTCCTTTTCTTTTCCTAGAAGTTCTGCTCTTTTGGATTCGATATTGATTAGTGTGCGATAAGTCATTCTCTACCCTCTTAAAATATATTTTCTTTATTTTGCTCATTTGGCATAAAACTTGATGAACGGAACACGATAACTCATCAGCTAACTGATAGATTTTATTGTTATTCCCGAGTAAATTAAAGCAAGAATTATAATTTACTTCATCATTTACTAATAGAAATGAATGGTTCATACAAGTCCTAGCAATCTGTTTAAACTCATTATTTTTATATTTCCATGAAATATTACTAATACCTTGCAACAATCCTTCATTATAACCAATCGGCAAAACTGCCACTTTAACCTTTTCTGGAGCTTGGTAGGTCATATCATAACCTAGATATTCGCCAGGCTCTAGAGTTAGTAAATTAATTGGTTTAGCATATAGGTAACATACGGGTTTTAGCCCTTTAATGTTAGTATTGTATCCATAGAGCGCAATCCCAATACGAACATAATTTCCAACCAATGGCTTAGCTAGGGACGCTGAATTAGCGCTATGAATCATTTTAAAAGGATACAAATCAATAAACCGTTTAAATTGTTCTACTTGATAAGTATAATACTGATATTCATCAGCAGAACTTGCAAAATGAGTATATATTCCATCTATGATAACACAATCATTTAACGATAATATTTGAATAATGGATTCTACTTCACTAGTCGTTTTCAAGCCCATTCGATTCATACCAGTATCAATGGCGATATGAACGAAATGTTTCGTCTTTAATATACTTAAATTATGGGCATCTTGGGTATTATTAACGGAAAAAATTACTTGTAAAAATTGATCGAATTCTTCAAGTTCTTCTACCTTTAAACTAGATAATATTAAGATAAAAACATCCTTTAATGCATTATCTTGGAGTAAAACTTTAGCTTCTTTAGCATTATTCACCACTAAATAGTTAACGCCCGACTTTACTAAAGTACGGGCAATTATTTTTACCCCTAAACCATAAGCATCACTTTTGACTATCGCCATTATCGATGTTTTAGTCTTCTTTTTAATCACATTAATATTATTGATTAAATGATTCATGTTGATAATCATTTGGGGATTACTCACCTAATCACCTCAATACTTCTTTTTATATTATAATCGTATTATTTATCAATTATTAATATAACAAGAAGTTAAGGCTTTGGTTTATTTAGTTTTGTTTGGTTAATTGTTGTTGTTGCTCGTATGCATGTAAGGCATCAATGATTGGATCAAGTTTGCCTTCCATTACTCGATCAAGTTGTTGAATGGTAAATCCAATACGATGGTCAGTAACGCGATTTTGTGGATAATTGTATGTTCTAATTTTCTCACTACGGTCACCACGACCAATCTTTGATAAGCGTTCCATTCCTTCTTTTTCGTTTTTTTCTTCTTCCATTTTTTCATACAAACGGGCATATAGAACTTTTAAAGCATTGGCTTTATTCTCATGTTGGCTTTTCCCGTCTTGACAAGAAACAACGATACCAGTTGGAATATGCGTTACCCGCACAGCTGACTTGGTTGTATTAACACTTTGACCACCATGACCAGATGCACAGAAAGTATCAACACGAACATCATTCATATCTAAATTTACTTCTAATTGATCAGCTTCTGGCATAACTAGAACGGTTGCGGTGGAAGTATGAATACGACCTTGTGATTCAGTAGCTGGGACTCTTTGAACCCGGTGTGAACCCGATTCATATTTCAAAAATGAATAAACTGAATCCCCAGAAATCATAAATTGAACTTGGCTATAGCCACCAACTTCACTTGGTTCTAAGTCCATGATTTCTACTTTCCAACCTTTTTGTTCTGCATATTTCAAATACATCCTGAATAAGTCACCAGCAAATATATTAGCTTCATCGCCACCAGCAGCTCCCCTAATTTCAATAATAACGTTCTTTTCATCATTAGGGTCCTTTGGTATTAACAAGATTTTTAATTCTTCTTCGAGAACCTCAATCTTATTTTCTGCTTCTTCTAATTCAATACTAGCAAATTCACTTATTTCTGGATCTTTATCATTTTTCAATTCTTTTAAATCATTGATTGATGATAACACCTTTTTGTATTCTTGATATTTCATTACAGTTGTTGCTATTGAACCTTGCTCTTTAGAAAGTTCAGTCATCTTTTTAATATCTTTTACAATATCAGGGTCTGACAACATTTCATTTATTTGGTTATATCTTTTTTCAATAGCATCTAGTCTATCTCTCATAATATCACTCCTAAAACTGTAATATTATATCATATTATATGAATAATTGCAATTTGTTTGACTATCGATGGTGTGACTATCGATAGTTTCACTATGGATAGTTTGATTAACATTAAGCAGATGTTTTCTTAGTGCTTGGTCGTTTAACCCGCATTTCTTTAAAGCGACATTCATCACCATAGAAGATATATTCGATATTGCTTAAAGCCCCTTGACGGTTTTTAGCGATAAGTAAGTCAATACGACGGCTTTGACCTTCTCCATCGTTATCAACTTCAACTTCAGTAGTATCAATACTTTCACTGACTTCTTTAACATCAGAGTATGGGTATAAGAACATAACGATATCGGCATCTTGTTCAATACTTCCAGATTCTCTTAAGTCAGAAAGAACTGGTCGCTTATCACTACGAGTTTCTACTAGACGAGAAAGTTGGGATAAAGCAACAATTGGAACATCTAATTCTTTAGCCAACAGTTTTAGATTTCGTGATATTTCCGATACTTCCTCTTGACGATTTCCTCTTTTACCGGAAACATTGATTAATTGTAAATAGTCAATAACTACGGCATCAAGCTGATCTGCTTGTTTTAATTTACGGCATTTTGCTCGAATATCATTAATATCACTGGAACTTGTTTCATCAAAATACATATTTAATTTCATCAAATCTTGACGGGCATGTCCCAGGCGAATCAACTCTTTAGAATTCAAGAAACCATTTCTAATATTAGATAACTTTAAATATGCCTTGGCACTAAAGAGCCTCATGACTAGTTGTTCAATACTCATTTCCAGTGAGAAGAAAGCAACGTGGGCGTTATTCTTTTCACTGATGTTAGTAGCTAAATTCAGTGAGAAAGTTGATTTACCAACCGACGGTCTGGCTGCTAAGATGATAAGGTCACCTTTTTGAAGACCAAGAGTGGCTTTATCTAAACGCGGAAAACCCGTGGCTAGACCAGTGATTTCATTTTTATTACCGACATATTTTTCAATTTGGTCATAAACTACGGTTGCTGCTTTTTCAATAGTTAGGAAATCACTAGTTTTTCTTTTCTTAATAATATCTTGTAGTTTATCTTCGGTCTTATCAAGAATTGTGTTGAAATCATATTTATTAGTTAAGATATCTTCTGATAATTCTTTAAAGTTTTTTAATAGTTCTCTTTCAACTGCCTTTTCTTTTACCGTGTCAATATACAGATAAGTTGTAGCAGTTGAAGGTACCGTATCAACTAGTTCAACGATGTAGCCTCTCACATCAAAGGTGTGAGCGACTTTCATTCGATCTAATTCTTCAATGATAGTTAGGGCTTCAATTGGTTGCTGATTCTTAAATAGTGTCAGCATTGCTTGATAAATATTACGATTTTGAGGATTATAAAAATCATCCTCATTCAGTTTTCCCATTACAGCATTCATTAAATCAGGTTCAATAATAATACTGCCTAAAACATACATCTCAGCATCATTATTATATGGAACCCCACGTGTACTATTCATAGACCTCACCTATACCTTTTCAATGACAAATAGTGTTATTTGAGCTTGCACATCCTTGTGTAATTGAATTGGAATGATATGTGTACCTAAGGTTGTAATATTATCATCATAGAGGATCTTGCGTTTATCAAGTGCAACACCAGTTTCTTTTTCAAAAGCATCAACAACTTGTTTCATACTAACAGATCCAAATAACTTTCCACTACTACCTGTTCTTACTCTAATCTTCAATGGAGTTTTTTCAATTAGCTCTTTTAATTCTTTCATTTCAGCTAAATGTTTCATCTCTAATTCTAATTCTTTTTGTTTTTCTATTTCCAAGACACGTAAGTTTTCTGGAGTTGCTAAAATGGCTAGATTTGTGCGGATGAGATGATTACCATATCCGATTGATATATCAATGACATCACCCTTTTTGCCTCTTCCTTTTACTTCTTTAGTTAAAATAACTTTCATAGCTTCCTCCTTATTAATAAGTTCATCAATTAATGCTTTTAATTGATAGATAATTTCTTCAACAGATTCACCTTTAATTTGGGCAGCTGCATTATTCAAATGACCACCGCCACCGAGTTTTTCCATTATTAATTGGACATTTACTTTTCCAAGACTACGGGCACTGACACCAATCAGATTCTTATCGATAAAGCCGATGGCAAACCCCGCATCAATTCCATCAATTGAAATAATTTGATCGGATATTTTAGCAAGTAAGTCACGTTGATAAATGATATTATCAAGGCTTGCTGCAATACCAATTCGACCTTCATAAATTTCTAGATTATTGATGAAATCATTTTGAACAATTCTTTCGCTAATGTCTTCTCGTAAATATTTCTTTACCTCTTGCATTTGAGCGCCATAACTTTGTAAAATGGCTGCCACCGCAAACGTCTTGGCGGTTGTTCGGTAAATAAAACTGTTCGTATCAACTACCATACCTAGTAACATCCAGTTGGCCTCTAAAGCATTTAAATTCACTTCTACTGGAAGGAATTCAAACAAACCAACTACTAACTCCACACTTGATGATGCATAAGTTTGAGCATAGTGGAAGACGTTACTACTGACAACATCAATTCCTTTCCGGTGATGGTCTATAATCCCAATCCGTTTGGCTTTTTTAAGAAGTTTTGGCTCAACCAGTAAAGCTTCACTTTGGGTATCAACTACCATCAAGAGACTCTCATCATTCAGCAGATGATATGCTTCACTAGTTGTGACAAAAGCATCTAGCAGTAGAATATATTCTTTGACAATAACATCATAAATCTTTTCCACGGTTAAGTCGATACTATTGGTATCAAGTACTATATAAGCATCTTTCCCGAGGGCTTTGGCAATCTTGTAAATTCCAAGTGACGCCGCAAACCCATCAGCATCAACAACCTTATGTGACATAATCACAACATTAGATGATTTGTTAATGTTTGATACTAACTCTTCACTCATTAGGCGAGTTGCAACTTTAGACTCTTTTACTTTAGCATCGGTTTTGGCACCAAAGAAAGTGACATCGCCTTTTACATTGACAACTACTTGGTCACCACCACGGCTTAGAGCCAGTTCTAACTGGTCATTCGCTATTTCTGATAATTCATTGATGTTGATATCATCACAAGCAAATCCCATACTTAAGGTAACTCGTGCAATGTCATTATTTAGGTTTAATGTTTTCATTTCATCTAATATGGTGAAATTAGAATCACAGACGGCAACCAACTGTGAGTAGTCCATAATCACTAAATAACGACTCTCACTAAAGGCACGAACATAGATTCCATAACCTTCAGCCCACTTAGCAATTACCCCAATGATCTTTCCTAAGTTTTCTGCCCGTTCTTGAACGTCAAAATCAGCCAACGAATCTTCTAAGTTATCAATATTGATATATCCGATAGTAGTTAGACGATTTTGATATTTCTTCTCAATCATCACATTTTTCGTAATATCAGTAAAATAAATGACATTGTGTTCCGGAGTAAACTTGACATCAAAGATGTTCCCATAAATAGATGCTTGAAAATTAGTCTTGCGATCTTTTAAATCAGCATATAATTCCGCATTAATATTTTTTAGATTAACGCTTGCTAGCGGACTCATAAAGATCTCTTTAGCATACTTATTGGACCATTCAACTTCAAACTTATTGTTGATAACAACAATACCAATTGGAAGTTCATTGAAAGCTGATTCTCCGGCTTTTTTAACCCGATAGGTAATAGAGTTCCACATGTCTAAACGGTTTTTTAAAATAGCTTGCTTTCTTATTTCTTGTCTTTGAATAAAAAGACCAACAATACTGGTGAGGGCAACTGAAGCGATCGCAACTGAAACAATCGTAATGATTGGATCTTCACGATAAAAATAGTAACCAACAACTAGGGCAGCTATTGCAATGATAAAACCGATTAACTGGATATATGGTATTTTCACTTTCATAATAATCACCTATTCTCTATTAATTATAACACTTAATGTCATTTTTTACTAGAAAAAAAGAAAAATTGTAAATTTGTCTTATTTAATAGTTTATCACAAATCTTTCTTTGACAATATTTTTATATCTTTTCTATTATTTCCAAAAACTAATTACTATATCAAGCAAAAAGAAAAGACCACTCGCGTGATCTTTATTCATTATCTTACTATTCACGAACGAATGGTAATAATGCCATATGACGAGCACGTTTGATTGCTGTAGCAAGCTGTCTTTGATAGATAGCTTTAGTACCAGTTACTCGACGAGGCAAAATTTTACCACGATCAGAAATAAAGCGACGTAATAAATCTGAATCTTTCCAATCTATTTTTTCGATTTTATTATCAGTAAAATAGCATGTCTTTTTACGTCTTCTATATCCAGCCATAATATCCTCCTTTAAAATGGTAGATCATCATCAGTAATCCCATATTGAGTTTCAACATTTTCAAAAGGATCTTTTTTGTCTGAATTCTCTTCATCATCAAACTGATAATTTTCATATTGTAAATCATCATAAATGTTTTGATTTTGTCCTCGAAAAGAATTGCCTGATTGATAATTCCTACCTTGATTAGTTTGATAGCCCACACCTTGATTATAGTTTGGTGCATCGCTACTTGATTTTGGTTCTAAGAATTGAATACTTTCACATAATACTTCAGTTATATATCGATTAGTTCCATCATTCGCAACATAAGTGCGAGTTTGGATTCGTCCATCAATTCCTAATAAAGCACCTTTTCTAATATATCTACTTAAATTTTCTGCTTGTTTATTGAAAACAACGCAATTGATAAAATCCGCTTCTCGTTCACCACTTCTTGACAAGAAAGGGCGATTAACCGCAAGCGTGAAATTAACAACCGATCCGTTAGGGATCGTTTTTAATTCTGGGTCTCTAGTAATTCGACCGACTAATACAACACGATTCATTCAAATCCTCCTACTACTCTGCGACAGCAATGTAGCGAATAATGTCTTCTTTTATGTTAGAAACCCGTTCAAATTCTTTTACAGCTTCAGCAGTAGCTTCAACATTTAATAGAACATAATAGCCTTTACGTAAGTCATCAATTTCGTATGCCAAATCACGGATACCCCATTCATTAACTTTCGTAACTGTTGAATCTAAATTTACGAAAATATTATTAATTTCTTCGATTAATGCTTTTCTAGCTTCTTCTTCAACAGTTGGCTTAATTATGTACATCACTTCGTACTTTTTCATTCTTTACACCTCCTTTTGGTCTAGCGGCTTTACTCATTTGAATAAAGCAAGGAGTGATTAAACCAATGAATCCATTGAGCCAATGGATTATATTGGTCTATTCACACTGATTTATTATAGCACATTTTAAATATTAAGTAAAGTTATTAACTAGATAATTTTATATCTCGCATATCATTATTTTTCTTAAGACCATTAATACTTTTACCAATTAAGATAAATTTATAACATGGCTAGCCATAAAAAAGACTTACAAATTACTTCGTAAGTCTTATAGTTCATTTTCATTAATACTTATTACTTTATTTTCTAATAAGCTTTTTTTAACATCAATGATTCGTTGGTTTTTACTGCCGCGAAAACGTAACTCAAGGGACCGATAAGCTTCGAGATAAGGTCCATCAATTATATAATCAGAATTTTCAATTAATGATTTAACATCTGGATCTGATTGAGCTTTTTTCAATAATTCTTCAAATACATATCCCGTATAAGTTATGACATTTAAATTGTTTTCTCGAGCCCGTTTGGCAAGATATGCGGTTGTGGCTGGTTGAACAAATGGTTCCCCACCACTGAGGGTGAGCCCTGATGTTAAGGGATTACTTAACATATCATTTATTATTTCATCGCAATCAGCAATTGTTCCTCCATCAAAAGCAAAGGTATGAGGATTGTGACAACCCGGACAATGGTGCGGACAACCTTGGGTAAAGATAACATATCGAATTCCTGGTCCATCAGTAATTGATTCTTTGATGATTCCAGAAATTCTTATTTGCTTCTTAGATGCGTCCATGTTTTACCCGTTCTTTAACTTCAGCACGTTTAGCATCATTAAAACGATCAAGGGTCCCCACTAAATATCCGGTAATACGGCGAATCCTTTCAAAATTGCGCCCTTCGTCCTCATGTCTTCCACATCGTGGACATTCATCGTTAATAATTCCAGAGTATCCACAAACCGGATCACGATCGAGAGGATGGTTAATTGAACCATAGCCGATATTATTCTCTTTCATCGCCCGAATGATTTGTTCAAAAGCATCAACATTTTTAGCCGGATCACCATCTAATTCCACATAGGTAATATGTCCAGCATTAGTGAGCGGATGATATTTTCCTTCAATTTTAATCTTATCCATGATAGAAACCTTATGATAAACTGGAACATGGAATGAATTAGTGTAGTATTCATGATCAGTTACCCCTTTGATCTTTCCAAAAAGTTTACGGTCCATTTTAACAAAGCGCCCCGCTAAACCTTCGGCTGGGGTTGCTAGAAGTGAGAAGTTTAATTGATGTTTTTCCATTTCAGCATCAATACGTTTTCTCATATGATTAACAATTTCCAGTCCAAGTTGTTGAGCTTCACTTGACTCTCCATGGTGTTTACCAATTAAAGCAACTAACGTTTCAGCTAGTCCAATAAATCCAATCGATAAAGTTCCATGTTTAATTACTTCACGAACTTCATCATCATAACTTAATTTATCTGAACCAAGCCAAACTTTTTGTCCCATTAAGAATGGGAAGTTATATACCTTTTTCTTACATTGAATTTCAAATCTATCTAGTAACTGTTCTACAACGATATCAAGTTGTTCATCTAATAATTCATAGAACTTAGTGATATCCCCTTGAGCCTTAATTCCAAGGCGAGGTAAGTTAATGGAAGTAAAACTTAAATTGCCCCGACCTGTTACAATTTCGTTATCTTTATCGACGTTTCCAATAACTCGAGTTCTACATCCCATATAAGTAACTTCAGTATGATAGTTACCAGGTCGATAGTACTGTAAGTTAAATGGTGCATCTAAGAATGAGAAGTTCGGGAACAGTCTCTTAGATGAAACTTTACAAGCAAGACGGAATAAATCATAGTTAGGATCTTCCGGATTATAACTTACTCCTTCTTTTACCTTAAAGATTTGAATTGGGAAGATTGGAGTCTCACCATTTCCGAGTCCAGCTTCTGTCGCAAGTAATAAGTTTCTAATAACCATTCTTCCTTCACTAGACGTATCAGTACCATAGTTAAGTGAACTAAAAGGTACTTGAGCACCAGCTCGTGAGTGCATGGTATTTAAATTGTGGATTAGTGATTCCATCGCTTGATAAGTTGCACGATCTGTTTCTTTCCAAGCTTCTTTTTTAACAAACTTTTCAATTTTTTCTACTTCTTCTGGTGTACAGAAACTACTCAATACTTGACGTAGTACTTTTTCAAAATCATCTTTATCGATAGTTGGTACTAAATTAAATTCTTTTTCAATCTTGGTTATAATATTTTTAACCGTTTTTTCTTCAACTTCTGGTTTTAAAACACTCATTATCTTAATGAGGTTTGCAAGATATCTTTTCTTATAAGTCTTTTTAACACCTGGCGCCATATCATAATCAAATGCTGGAACACTTTGTCCACCATGTTGATCATTTTGATTTGATTGGATTGCGATACAAGCAAGTGCAGCATAGCTGCTGATATCATTAGGTTCTCTTAAATAACCATGACCAGTGGAGAAACCACCAGTAAATAATTTAGTTAAATCTATCTGACAACAAGTTAAAGTTAAGTTATAGAAATCTAAGTCATGAATGTGAATATCACCTTCAATATGAGCATTACCATATCGAGGCTTTAGTAAGAATTTCTTATTAAATTCTTTTGAGCCTTCACTTCCATATTTAAGCATGACACCCATTGCGGTGTCAGTATTGATATTGGCATTTTCTCGCTTGATGTCATTATCTTTGGCAGCCTGAAATGTAATCCCCTTGTAGATATTCATCAATTCAGAATCCATTTCCCGTACTTTAGTACGATTATCACGGTAGATTATATATTTCTTAGCAACTTTCGGTAGTTGTTGTTGCATCAACACCTCTTCGACAATGTCTTGAATTTCTTCAACATGTGGTTTATCATAATTTCTTTCTTCTAACACTTCATAGACTCTTAGTGAGAGCCTCTTTGCTAGGACGATATCGTCCATATCACAGGCTAGTAGTGCTTTGTAAATTGCTTGTTCAATTTTGGCGAGATCAAAATTAGCAATGCGTCCGTCGCGTTTAACAATTTTCTTAATCATACCGTATAACCTCCTAAAGTTAAATTTTTTATCATAATTTGTAAAGAGTATAACACACCAAAAAGTTTGAGTCAATGAAATGACTTAATTAAAAGTTTGACATTAAAATTAAAAATAATACAAAATCCGGGAAGTTATCATTTGATAATCAGTATATAAAAAGTAAAGCAGAAAGCCTAGCTTTCTGCTTAATTAATTATGACATTTTGACCCCAATCACCATCTGCTTTTGCTTTAATTATGAGCCTAATTTGAACTCGACGAGGGATAAGAGAGTCTGCAATATTAAAACTATTGTCATCAATTAACTCTAATCGTCCATCGCTGTTATCAATTTCAAAATAGTATCCATTCGGAAGATCGATATAGATGCTATAGATACCATCCATGGTACTGACAAAGTTA
>DUOG01000145.1 GCA_012838945.1 Acholeplasmataceae bacterium
AGATCTGGTTTAAAACATCATCACAGTAAGCATCCTCTTCGATCATCCTTTTAATCCCCCGTACCTGGCCTTCAATGCGGTTAAGCCGAACTACAAGCTGCTTGGCCGCTTTATCATCCTGCCAGCTCCTTTTTCTCTTGCCGTTTCCACAGCCAGGACAACCGTCTTTCATCTGCTCCATCTTGCACCACCCCCGACAATATACTATACCCCCCTACCCTATTATACAATTAGCGTGACCGGTAATCAATCCCGACCACGCTAAAATACAAGAGACACTACTATTGTTTGCCAGCCCCGTTCACCAGTTCATGCCGATATATTCGTGGGCCTTTTCAATATCCAGGGAGCGCGTTGTGTTTCCTAACCTTATATAGAATTCCTTCCCGGTCCTATCTTCTAAAAACACCGGCTTGGGGCCGGATTCAACCTTAACAATACATACCGTTTTCTTATCTTTTTCAGAAAATGAAATTTGAATATATCGACAAAACTCTGCACCCAGATACTTGGTGATTGCTTGAGTCAATGCCTGCTGAAACCCATCTCTATCCCGGCGTTTCAAACTATTGATATCGTTTTCAATGCCGATAATTGAACCATCATCCGACACGCCGATAAGGAGAACGCCTCCCTGAGTATTGAGAAAACCCGCTATGCTTTTGGCTACTGCTTTTTGCAACACAGGATTTACCTGCTCTGTGTTCAAGTCCCATCTAAAAGTTGATTTGAATTCTACAGTAGCATCTTCACCATGCGCCAGGTAATCTTCTAATGTTTCCTCTTTTTTTAACGGCATCTCACGTAATAATGAACTCATAAACGCATTTATCGCATTCGCAATTAGCTCCCGTCTCTTGACTAAGAAATCTTCATACCGATCTAGCTCCCACAATGCAGGATCCGTAGGAATAAACTGTTTTTCCAACGCTCCGGGATACTTTCCTTCTATCTCTCTAAGATAGATTTTTGGCTCCTTGTTAGATAGGTGTAAATTGGATTCGCTGGTTAAAAATGCACGGTTGGCTATCTCATTGACAATTTTCTTGTGGATATGATTGTCAGAAGAGTATCCCCCTTCCGAGTATAACAATGAAACCGGGAAGATGTGATGACTGTGGATTTGATATGCCTGGCCAAACGTGTCTTCAAGTTTACATCCATTAAACCAATCGATGGCCTTGTTAGCTTTACATAAAATGTAGGTCATCCTATACAGGGGATCCTGTATCCAGCGTCCTTCCAGGTCATTCGGCTTTACTTCAATGCGACCCCGTTGATCGATAATGGCATCGATCAAATCTCTGCACGGATCATCACTGCGCAATACAATGGAAACATCATGATCCAAGCGTTGATCAGTCTGACTGGTATATCGAGACCAAGTATGGGCTGCATAAATCCAGTGGATAAATTGATTCATCTCTTTTTGATTGTGAAACTTGTTATCGTTATTTGCCAAGTAGACAACCAGTGGCACCAAAACGTTGGTGGTATTAAGGTCGGCAGTTGAGTGGATATAACCATGTTGCGGAAGAATGTTGATCAGATAATCTAGAACTTTGGTAAGACGTCTCCATCCATCCAAAAGTTCTTCTTGGCTAGATTTGTGTATTCGGTCAAATATGGCCCTCCCTTTAACTACACCGGTAAGTGCACGAACCATAAAGTTAAGCTCGAATGTAAAGTTTTTCTGTTTCAGCTCTTCAATCTTCTCTTTAATGACCCGCCTGGCCTGGGGCCATTTCCCGCAAATATGGGCCAGGGCCAATTCGGCATCAGACAGTTTTGTTCCCAAGCTATTTACACGGTCAAAGACATCAATAGCTTCATCGATGCTAGCGTTCATAGGCACTATTTGAATAGGGTATTCTTTGTATGAAATATTTCTCAGATGCGTTAAACTATCGTTAAGGACGTTGGCAAGTTCAAACTGGCTGTCTTTTGTAGGTTCTTTTTCTTGAGCTATTCTAAATACATCAATTTTAGAATCTGGAGAAAAACAGTCAGTCACTGCCACCCAGACCGGGTTACCCTTCATCCGGGTCACCTGATAATATTGAAATTCTCCTGTTTCCATGTTGAAATATAGGTTTCGAGGATCGTTTTTGATCTCATATTCTTTATAATATGGCGGGATGGCATTCTTAATCAAAAGATAAAGCGTGGTTAAACGTTGCTGCCCATCCAGAATAACCTGGGTTGTTCCTATTTTATCTTTTGGTATTTCCATGTTCTTTATTTCCGGCGGATTGTCTGTTTTCCAAAACAGCAAACTTCCCGTTGGGTAACCTTTAAACAAAGAAACCAGCAGCTGCTTTGCCTGCTCTTTTTCCCAGACATACTCTCGTTGAAACTCTGGGAGAACCAAATCCAAACTCTTAATCGAATCCAAAAGTTCACCAATGGTCATATTAACAACCACCTTTTTTCTTAAGTTCTTCCAACCCCGCATCATCAATCTCCCAAACCCCGTATGGTGAATCGGAACGGAGCAGGCCCTCTTTAACCATTTGAGCCCGGCACCATTG
>DUOG01000005.1 GCA_012838945.1 Acholeplasmataceae bacterium
AAAATTCCTTAAAGGTGAGATTGTTGAAAAATCATCTACTATCACTCAAATCGATAACATCTCACTTGGTGAATTCTACGTTATTTCTAAAAACCCTGATTTAGATGCTAAGTTAGAAGTTGGTACAACTGTTAAAGCTGAACACTCACTAACAGGTGATTGGGTAGGCGTTGAAAATGCTATCGGTTTAAATACAGACCTATTAAGAGATGGTCAAATCATTGAATCTCTTCAATACAACAAAGAACTATTCCCAAGAGCAACAGTTGGTATGCGTGCTGATGGTTCATTTGTCTTAATGACAATTGACGGCCGTCAACCATTAAAGAATGCTCACGGTACAACTTTCGTTGAAACAGCAGCCCTTCTTCAAGAATTAGGATGTGTTGAAGGTTACAACCTTGACGGTGGTGGTTCTGTTACCTCCATTATTCGTGATGCAAATGGTGAACTCCAAGTTATGAATATGCCATCAGATGGAAGTGAAAGATCATTAGGTAACACCATCCTTGTAGTTATGCGTGAACATAACATTGAAGCTACTAATGTTTCTACAAGAGGTTTCAATATTGAACATACAGCTCCAATCGTTAACGGTACTATTCAAAACTTAAGAGTTAAACTTGATGGTGGAGAATATCAAACTGCAGTTGACAATAAAGTTGTATTTGATGGTCTTAAGAAAGATACTACTTACAATGTATACTATACTTATGAAATCCTAGATGATTCCGGAAGAGTAATAAAATCTCCTGGCAACACTATGAAAGTCAGTACTTTAGGTGCTGGGGTTCCTGAACTTAGAAACTTCCGAATCACCAAAGCAACTGGTGACTCAGTAACCTTCCGCTATCGTATTGATACCGATGATGAAACTGAGATTATCAAATACTACATCCAATATGGTGACAAAGCTTATGACCTTGAAGAATTAAATTCAACTGTAACCATTGGTGGTTTAAAAGCAGAAACTGAATACGAATTCAAATTGGTAGTTGAATATCGTTATCAAGGACAAGATCGAGTACTCACCAGTGAAACTTTAACCCAAACTACCGGTCAATCTTCTGGTGGTAGCGGTGGTGGCTGTGGTGGCAGCGCAACCGCATTATACCTAGGTCTAGTTAGTGTTGTGGCAGCTGGAGCATTCGTTGTTCTAAAACGTAAACACTAAGATAGAATAAAAAAAACCAAGCAAATCTATTTTGCTTGGGTTTTTATTAACAACTATTCCCTGGGCTATCATGATTATATTCTTCATGAACCCACCCGTTTATAACAGCAATCTTTATCTTCGGCGCAATAACCTCCATTTTTTGAGTTGGCGATCCAACTTCGATTCCTCGAGAGAGTACGATTACAAATGGAATAATAACCAACTGTTCCCCTCCGCTTCGATCGTCTAGATCAACTCTTGCTTCCACTTTTCGACCATTGGCTTTACCTGTTAAGATAAATCCTTCACGGTTTTTATTATCTTTTTCAAAGATTTGTTGAATACCATTTTGAGAATTCTGTGGCTTTCCTAGATAATAATTTAACCCTTGAGGAAATCTCCTAAAATCTCCATGATAAGAAGGACGATTATATTGATGTAAGTATTCTTTTAATTGATAGTTTCCATTACTTACTTCCTTATAAGCATAAGTTGAAAACACCACTTGCTCATTAATTGATAGTAACTGTCCATAATTTTTAATATTATTCTTTAAGATTGGATCATTCCATGCTTCTCGGTCCCGTAGCGTCATTCCATACGGAAAAGGATTGTTCAAAGCAAGTGGAGTCTGATCGATTAATAATTCACAAGCAAAATCACTCAAATCATCTTCTTGGTCGGGATTAGCATTTTCCATCGATACAATAATCGTCACTGGTTTATTTGTACCAATCCCTGACAGATTAGCTAGAACTAAAAACCCTAAAACTTGATTTGAATCTCCCGGTAATAAACCCCAATCATATTCCAATTCCATCGGTGCCACCATTTCTGGTTCGGGATAAACAAAATTATTATTTTCATCAAGAACTAAGAAATTAGCAATAAATTTTCTAATAAAATTTATCGTATCAATCATTTCTTTGACTGTATAATCCTCAAATAAAGGGTTTAGGATTAACTCATCGCTATCATCAAGGACAAACAATATATCTTCTAGAAAATCATTTACATATTCACTATCGATATATTGACAATCACAATTAGTTACAACTGAGGTATCAGTGTTGTCAATAACTTCTTGAATTATCTCTGGGGTTGCTGGAGCTGATAAATCAATCCACTCCCCAATATCAATGATTCCTTGACGTTGATCAGATAACCGATCAAAGAAAGCATAAGTTAAGGTAAACCCAGAAAGCACCAACATCATCAAGATTATTATTAAAATATGGACAAAAGCATTTTTCTTATACATTTACATCAACTCGTATTTGTTTCATTAGAATCTTTTTTATAACTGTAACCTTTTATCATGACAATCAATATTAGTATTAGTAGGTCAATAATTAAAACTCTCTTCCCCAGAGGGGAGCGGAAAAACAAGATTACCTTGCCAACTCTCTTGACGTGAAAAATATATTCACCCAAGATATCCTCTTCATAGATTCGCCAACTGTCAATTGTGTCAGTCCCCGCTCTTCTTGTTCGATAAATCTTCTCCCCATTTTCATTAATTTCTATTGAATCAAAATAATGAGTCAAGATAATTTTATTACCACTAGCATTAACATCAGCATAGAAGATAATAATATCGTTAGGTTCTAATTTGTCAAAGTTAATTTTTCTTGAGAACACCATATCTCCATATTTTAATACTGGATCCATACTAGTGGAACTAATAACATAATGTTGTATTCCAAAAATCCTAATAGATTTTTTAGGATAGTAATAATTCATGATTCCATAGATAATTAAAACAATGGCCATTATCCAAAACAAAAGGTCAAAGGGGAAGAACACAAGCTTCCTTCGCTTCTTCTTTCTAGATTTGTCTGTGGCCATTGTATTACCTCATAAACCTAACAATTTTATTGTGAAGCAGAGAAGATTAGATCAAAAGTAATTTGCTTATTTGCCACCGCAAGATATTGAGTTTCATCTATTGGCTCTAACAGCTCTACTCTAATCACAATTGGGACCGCTTCATCATCCACTAAAATATCATCATAAGTATAGCCTCCTACCCAAATTGCCTCATAATCATCGGTACTGGTCTTGCAGGAGATAACCACTAAACTTGCATTAGTATCATCACCATCAATTTTTACATTGGTGGTTTTAACCACAAGATCTAAGGCATTTGCCGGAGTGTGGCTGAGATTAACGTTATAAACCAAATCAATGTAATATACATCTTCCTTACCATCAGCATTGTTTTTCTTGATGGCTCCCTCTGGAATCAACTTTCTATCATTTGGAAGTGTGACATTAACTAATACCTCTGTTCCTTCCCCAATTTCGACGATTGGAGTATCCGTCTTAGTTAAAGTATCCCAATACGCAAATGTTGAAGCTGTCATAGCAATTAAAGCACAAAATAAGGCCACGATAATCGCTAAGCGAAAAAATCTCTTCTTTTCTTTTTTCATTTGTTTCCCTCCCAATTATTTAATTTTTTAGGTTTTTGACAAAAAAACCATTGTCAAAAATCTGACAATGGCAACTGGCTACCTCAGTGAGGCCCTCTAGTTTTCTGTCCCTAGATTGCTCTAGGTTTAGCATTTTTCATTGTAGCTATATTATATATATAACCAATGTCACTTTATGTTATTTTTTATATTATCTATACATTTTTTAAACATTGGTCTATTATATAATATTCAAACCTTTCCTAAAAATAACCTTTTTAATATATTTTGAATCGCAACCATTGAAATAATAATGGGGTTTTGTTATAATAAGATGGTTGAAAAAATAATAGTAAAGAAGGTATCTTATGTATAGTTTTAAAAATGATTATAGTGAACTAGCACACCCTCGCATCTTAGAATTACTAAATAAATATGCTATTGAACAAAATAGTGGCTATGGTCATGATGAGCATACCAAAAGAGCCATTGAATATATTAAAAGACATTTTACCAAAGATGTTGATGTTCACTTACTAATTGGGGGAACCAGCACAAATAAAATTGTGATCTCTCATGCTCTTAGACCATATGAAGCGGTTATTTCTGTGGAAACGGGGCACATCAATGTTCACGAAACTGGAGCAATCGAAGCTACTGGACATAAAATATTGACGACTCCAGGACGTGATGGCAAGATTACCAGTGAAGAAATCATCAAGGTTTATCAAGAACATAATGATGAGCATATGGTAAAGCCAAAAATGGTATATATCTCTAACTCAACGGAAATTGGAACCATCTATACCAAAAAAGAACTTACTGAAATATCTCAAACGTGCAAAGAGTTAGGACTATACCTATTCCTTGATGGAGCAAGGATTGGGGTTGCCTTAACTGCTGAAGGAAATGACTTGACGCTTGATGATATCGCTAATCTTACAGACGCCTTTTATATTGGAGGCACAAAGAATGGAGCTCTTATTGGTGAGGCTGTTATTATCTCTAATGATGCACTCAAACCATTTTTCCGCTATTCGATTAAAACAAATGGAGGATTACTGGCCAAGGGGTATCTTACCGGTATTCAATTTGAAGCATTATTTAGTGATGATCTGTTTTTCCAACTAGCCCAACACGCTAATAATTGTGCTACTACATTAAAGGATGGACTAAAGGAACTCGGAATTGAGTTCTTAAACGAATCTCCAACCAACCTACAGTTTGTTATCTTAGATAATAAAGTAATTGAACCGCTTAGAAAGAAGTATAACTTTGAAGTATGGGAAAAGCGTTTAGACCAAACGGTTATCCGTTTAGTAACCTCATGGGCTACCAATCCTAACGAAGTTAAAAACTTCTTAACCGATCTCCAACAATTACTCAATCAATAGAGGATTAAGCCTATTCAAAATACACAACCCTTTCATATTATAAGATGAATCATCTCATTGTAAAGGAGTTGTGAATATTGAATTATTATCCAGGACAATATCAGTATGATAACGATGAACGCCTACTTCCATTTACACTAGGACTTGGTTTAGGAGGAATCTTAAATCCTTATTTCCAACCATATCCATTCTTTTTCTATCGTCGACCATTCTATCGACCATTTGGACCTATTAGAAGACCGTGGTATGGCTATAATCGACCGTGGAGATAATTATAACAAAAACGCAAGGGATCTTGCGTTTTTTGTTTACCGTTATTAAAAAAGGACAGGTCAATTATGACTTGTCCTAAAATCTTGGCCAACCTACTTCTTTTCAATAAGTAGCAAGTCCTCTTGAGATATCTCAAAATCGAACACCTCAAGATTTTCTTTAATTCTTGAAGGTGTTTTTGATTTTGGAAGAGGTAAGAAACCTTTTTGGAGGCTCCATCTGATACATATTTGTGCAACACTCCTGTTATATTTTTCAGCTACTCTAGCTAACCTTTCATCATCTAAAATTCTGCCTGTTGCTAGTGGGGAATAGGCCTCAATTAAGATATTATGTTTATTACAATATTCAATATTTTCATAAGGAACAACATTAGGGTTAAGTAAGATTTGATTTACCATAGGAACAATTGTGGTATTTTTAATTAAAACCTCTAGGTGGCGTGGTTGGAAATTAGAAACCCCAATTGATTTTATTTTTCCTTCTTGATATAGTTTCTCAAATGCTTTCCAACTAGCAATATTTTGTTCCATATATTCCATTCCGTCAGTTTGAACATCCCATGGTTTTGGAGCATGAATTAAATATAGATCAATGTAGTCTAGTCCTAAATTAGTTAGTGATTGTTCAAAAGCTTTTAATGTTTCTTCATAACCTTTAATTTGAGCGGGAAGTTTGGTTGTGACAAAAACTTCTTCTCTAGAAATCCCTGAGTCTTTGATGGCTTTTCCAACGCTTACTTCATTTTGGTAAGCGAGAGCAGTATCAATGTGATGGTAGCCTACTTCTAATGCTGCCTTAACCGCATTATAAGCTACTTCTCCATCAGGAATTTGCCAGGTTCCAAACCCAATGACTGGGATTTTAACTCCATTACTTAAGATATAATCTCTCTTTTCTTTCATAATTGATTTCCTTTCTAATTAAAATCAAAGGTTTCGGTATTCATAATAATATATTCATTTACAAAAGCAAAGGCTTGGTCAAATCCTTTATTTAAAAAGATACAACCAATAATTGCTTCGACTGCGGTGGCATGGGCCTTTTTTAATGTATTATCACTGCTCTTTTTTAGTAAATAGTTATTGAGTTTAAGGTATTCCTTCCCTATACGGTTGAGATTTTCATTTCTCCCATAGTGTTTTTTACAGTCAGTGACTTTTCCCCTTGATATATATGGATTAGCCAAAAAAGCTAACTTGCTAATACAGGCATCCAAGACCGCATCACCAAGGGTAGCTAGTCCCCGATTATCATTGATCTTAGTTTTACTAATATCATTATACTCTTTCGCGTAACTAGTTAAAGTAAGTGATTGGATATAATAATTTAAATTATCACTACTAAAATCAATCTTTAGCACATCATGATAAAAGGTATGGACTTTTTCAATAATTTCCTTATTATATCTAGCAACTGAATGCTTGGCCATTACCATCTGCTCCTTTAGATAATGTATCTTTAACCTATATTATTATTAGTTTTTGTTTTTAAATTATTTATCTAAAGGATTTTAAAATATTTCAATAGCTATTGGGCAGTGGTCACTTCCCATTACTTCATCATAGATGAAACTTTCTTTTAATTCTTTTTGAAGGCGATTAGAAATTAAGAAATAATCAATCCGCCAACCAACATTATTGCGTCTAGCATTAAAGCGATAACTCCACCAAGTATATTTTATCAAATCAGGATATTGATACCGGAAAGTATCAGTAAATCCAGCATCAAGTAAGGCTTGGAATTTCGTACGTTCTTCGATCGTGAAGCCAGCATTCCTCTGATTTGATTGGGGATTCTTGATATCAATTTCGTTATGCGCAACATTTAGGTCACCACAGACAATGATTGGTTTAATCTTGTCAAGTTTAGTTAAGTAGGCTCTTAACTTATCTTCGAATTCCATCCGATAATCCAATCGTTTTAATCCTTCTTGAGAATTGGGACTATAGATGGTAATAAAGAAGAATTTTTCAAATTCTAAGGTAATAATTCTACCTTCATCATTATACAGTTCGCCATCAATACCATTGATGACATTAATCGGTTTTTCTTTAGTATAGATAAGGGTTCCCGAGTATCCTTTCTTTTCAGCCGAATTCCAATACTCATAGTAACCCTCAAAATCAAATTCTTTTTGATTTTCTTGCATTTTAGTTTCTTGGATGGCAAAAATATCAGCATCCATTGTGTCAAAGAATTCTTTGAATCCTTTATTCATACAGGCTCTTAAGCCATTAACATTCCACGAAATAAACTTCATATCTTATCCTTTCTAATAGCGGTAATCTGGATCTAGTTCCCCCCAATACCTACGACCAGTTTTCATTACTTCATTTTCCACATCAGTAAATATCTCAAAATACTTACTGCGACTAGATAGAGAAACTCCCGTATAAGCCTGTTGAACTAACTCTAAATTTAATAAGACACCATCAACCCATACAAAAGCCAAATAGCGATCATAAGTATCAATTCTAACACCTTCGGCTTCCAAGACAATTTGTTTAGCTTCTCTCAATCTTTTTGAAGTATGATTAGAGGCCGCTTTTCCCCATGGTTCAACTCCTGAATAGATTTCGGGAGTGTCTATCCCCAAAAAGCGAACCTTAATAGTATTAGACCCCGATTTAAAGTATGCAGTATCACCATCAACTGTACTTGTCAATTGGACAAGTCCAATACCATCTTTAACAAACTCTTTCCCTTGATAATCCGGTAAGGTTAGTTCATGAAGCCGGTTTACCGTTAGCGGTAAGGCTGTTGTAAATACATAGAGAAAGTAACTGCGATCGATATAATCTCCAGCCTTTAGACCACTTCCATACTCAATGAATTTATCAAACTGTGATTCATCATGATAAACCATTGGTTTAACTTTAAACATATAATTGATTCGGAGTCGGTCTAGTTTTCTAGTAATCTGGGCTCTACTTAATCCTTCTAAATCAGGTAGTCTAACCTGTCCCGATTCTAGTTCACATCCCGATAATATTGTAAGAAAGAATACTATCAAGAGTATGAATATTTTTTTAAACTTCTTTTTCATTATTACCTCTTACTCTTTAGGCTATTAAATTCCTAAAATGTTCAATTTTATCTTCCATTAAATTACTTGCATTTCTGTTTTCATCAAATTTAGGCATCCCCGTTTCACCTGACTTTGATAACAACTTAATCAATAATCGATCAAAGAACTTCATTTTTTGGTAAGTAATTTCACCACCAAAGAAGTCTTTGGCTTTAGCCACCTCTAGTAATTCCTTTGGAAAAGCATCAAGTAGTTGTTGCTTTCCTCTTTCGCCAACAAACATACAAGTGATAAATAAACCAAGGTTTTTCTTAGTTAGAATTTTAATATGTCTTTTACAAAATTCCCGAATTCGTTTTTGAATACGTCCCATATATATAGAACCACCAATAATAATGGTATCATAAAATCCAATATCTTCTAGAGCATCTTTAACATTAACAACTTCAACATTTTCTAATTTTGAGGCAAGTATTTGAGCACACTTTTCAGTGCATCCATACTTAGAGTCATAGACGATTAATGTTTTCAAATCTTTCTTATTAGACGACATTTTCACATCTCTCCTTTGGCTTAAATATACCATAAATCACCCTATTAAGCAAGATATGTTATCTATTAAATAAAAAAAGATTAGACTTATCTCTAACCTTTTAATCACCTTTATTTATGATGAAATAATTAACTCTAAATGAATTTGTGATACTCTCCCGATTATGGTGTCTTCTCCTTCTTGATATAAAGCGTAGTTAGGTCCATCTTCCTTTTCTAAGTAGACCAAAAAGGTTTTACTACCGGGTAGTTCCAATGGTTTTAACCTTGCTTCAAATTCTTCACTGATGATTTCTTCAACCTTTGTTAAATCACTATCTTTTTTTAAATCTAAATATTGATCAATTAGTTGATCATGAAAATAAATTTCGTATTCACCATTTTGATATAAATAACAATTGATATGTTTTTCTTCATTTAGATCTAAAAACGCATTTACCAAAACTGCCCCTTCAAAACGTTCAAAACTCAACAGATTCGGTTCTTCAGTGGTTGGCTTTGCGAGTAGTCCGATCACTTCACTTTCATTAGTACTGTTGATATATTCCTTTGTATCATAATTATAAATTGTATATAGGTCTTTATAGATTACAATAATTAATAGTTCTCCATCTTCATTTAATCCTAAATCGTAAAAGCGATTAGTATTAAGATATCGCTGATGATATTTGTTATATAAATTAATGAACTCTGATTTTGATAAGGTCCTTATATCTTTTTCCTCTTTGGTTTCAATTAAACTCATCGTTTTAACAATATCATCAATTAACACTTGATTATTGCTGAATTTAGCTTTTTCGATAAAGGGGCGAAAACTAGGGATGGTAACCGCAGCTAGAATACCGATAATTGTGATGACAACTATAAGTTCAACTATTGTAAAGCCTTTTCTTGATGAGTACATTAATGTCTCCTCCTTTGAAAATGATTATATCACTTGCTTGTCTATAATACAACCAAATATATAACCTTTTATTGTCAAATGAAGTCCTAAGTGTACCAGTTTGAAAGATGTTATTCTAGTTTTCTGATATAACAAACTACTCTTTCAACTTCTTTAAATCCCATTTTTTCATGGAACTTATGACTAATAGTGTTATCAATAAGGGCATCTGATCCTAGTTCTTTACATCCTTTTTCCTTTAGAAACTGTGAACTATAATCAAGTAGTGCTTTTCCTATACCTTGATTGCGATAGCCTTCTACAACGTATATCCCTTCCAAGAAACCAACTGGGGAGGTAGTACTACCATTAACATAATCATAGCGAATCGATACCTGAGTAAAGCCTACTAACTTATCATCAAGTAAGTATCCAAAATAAAAATCTTTATTTACTTTTGTTTCTTCATATAACTCATCAAAATCATGTTCTGGCCAGAGAAGTAACTCTAAATTTATTAAATCTATAAAATATTTGGAACTTTCAGTTATCTTAATAATATTGGGATTCATCACTTTTCTCCTTTGTTCTTTAGATATATTAATTTTACTATATCAAATAATTTCATACAAATAAAAAACTCAAAGGAAATCCTTTGAGTAGATGATTAATAATGGGTTAGCTCACCATCAACAAATATCTTTTTGATAAGATTGGTACTTGTTAAGTTCAACTCACCACTCGCTTTATTAATTGTCCAAATTTCCTTAAGGAGTGAAACCTTATCTTTCATTCCCCAATCACCATAGACAACTCTCGTACCATAAGATTGATAAATAAATTGATCTTCAGTTTCTAATACTTCACTTTTTAATAGTTTGCTGCCACTAATATTGTACGTGTTATTATAGTATAAAATATCCAAGATTTGTCTTATTTGATCTGGATTATTAGTTTTAACTAGAAAATAGTCTTCATCATTGTAGACATTTCTTAATCTACAATCAAATATATCTTTTTTAAATGAAATTACATACTCATCATAATATGATTTTTTTCCTGATGAGTTATGTTCCCATTTAACATAAACCCCATAAAAGACTTCGGTTTCAATATCAATCCAAACTTCAACAACCGTATTAATACTAAATGGGTAGTTATTATTGGTAAAATGATTTGTCACCACTTCTATTGCATCTTCTGGTGATGAACTTGATGAACTAACAACTCTGCCATATTGCTTACCATTGATTAATCCTAGGTTATAAGGATATTTCGGATTGTTCTTAGCAACAAATTCGAGCTCTTCATCACTTATGTTTTCATAATCAATTTCAAATAATGAATGGTCTATTTCAAAATAGGTTACTGGTTTCCCATCCAAAGTAATATTTAGGTTATCCAAATCACTTACTGATATAGGAATAAATAATTTGAATGTTTTTATCTCATCATCACCAGCACCAGTATAATTATTGAATTTATTCAATATTAATGTTAGTTTCCCATCTTTTGTTTCCTTGAGTGAAACTTCGGCTTGATAACCAGAAGATGTAGTGGTTACCACACAGAATACTAAACGATTCTCTTCAAACCATTGGTCTGAGTCATCTTCTAATAAATATTGGTAATCATCAATCTTTTTTAAAAAACCAATATCATTTTTACTAAAATATGTTCTAATATGGTTGTATTGGGTTACATAATCCTGGTTTTCTATTACAATTGTATTAATTATTTCTTCTAATTCTGCTCTACTATCAATAATAATAAATTTTTCATTTACTTCAGTATAGGATGCATAATCTCCCGGAACGAGAAACAAGGTCGGATGTATGGCTAAATCTTGTTCAACACAACCACCCACGATAAGTAATAGAAACACCATTATTGTCATAGATATTCTTTTTTTCATAATAGATATCCTCCTCACCCAACTTAATTATAACACCTTTCTTATTATGATATCTACTTGATAATAATTAATATATATATCATTATAATATATGCAAAAAATATCAACCTAATTGGTTGATATTTTATCTTTTATTATTCTTTTGGTTCGTCAATATAAAAGTTTGCTTTATGAGTTGTCTTCATAATAATCTTATCAAAAATGATTAAAATCGATGGTAAAACTAAGATAACGAGAATTCCTGAAATTAATGCTCCTCTTCCTATCAAAATACCAATTTCTTTAACTGCTGGAATATTTGATAATAATCCTTCACCATAACCCGCCACCGCAAGCACAGCTGCTGATATGATAACTGATATACCAGAGGCTTTAAGGGCTTTACTAATGGCATCAATACTACTATTTTCAGTTCGCAGTTCTTTATATCTACTGGTCAATAATACCGCATAATCAATGGTTGCTCCTAGTTGGAGAGTTTGAATAACCAGGAAGCCAATATAGATAACCCCTACACCTTTTATTGACACAATCGACATATTAATCCAAATTGAAGATTGGATAACCATTAGTAATAATAATGGAAGTGAGATTGATTTAAAGATGAGCAAAATGACGAGCCCCACTCCAATAATAGAGAACAAGGTAACTACTAACTTATCACTGGTAACAACATCTTTAATTTCAGTAGTGGAAGTTGCAACTCCTGCTAAATAGTTTTCCTCATAGTATTTACTAATTATTTCTTTTAGTTCATAACTAAATTCATACATTGCTTCTGATTCTTTATCAATCTTAGTATTGATTATTATACGAGTATAGTTTTCACCAATAAACTCTTGTTTAATTTCCGCTGGGAATAGATCTCGTGGAAAATTGGTCAAGGTCTCATAAAACACAATTGAACTCACACTATTGATGTTTTCATTCATCATAAGTTCTTGAACCAATTGAGCTTCTGAGGCAGGATCGCCATTTGGAACTAAAATGACAATTGGTTTGTTTATTCCAAACACTTTCTCAATGTTTGATTCTTCAGTTACCAAAGTTGATTTTTCATCGGTTGCTTCTGACGTTGCATATAAGAACTTAGTGTTACCTTGGAAGATGATAGCAACAACAGCAATCACCACAAATACGATTAACGTCACATAGCGTTTACGATAAAAGACGCTCGCAACTTTATCAATATTTCGGCCACTATAATTCTTCTTCATTGTTTTATTTAATAGTTTAGAAAACAAGAGAATTAATATCGGCATTAGAATAATGGTTGTCACAAAACTAAAGATAATCCCTTTCCCCATCACAAGTCCTATGTCGCTACCAATGGTATATTGCATAAACAACAAAGCAGCAAATCCAACAATTGTGGTTAAAGCTGAACCTAAGATAGAACCAAAGGTGTTTTTACTCGCAATCACCAAGGCATCAGTTGTTGAGTGTCCAGCCTCTTTCTCCTCATAATAGCGATGGATCAAAAATAGGGAATAATCGAGCGAGATCGCAAGTTGCAAGACCATCGCAAGAGACTGAGTGACGTATGAAACATCTTTAAAAATGATGTTCGTTCCCATATTGAGGACAATAGCTATTCCCAAATTAACTAGGATAATCAAAGGTTCAATCCAAGATTTACTCGCAAAAACCAATATTAAAAGAATAATCGGAACAATTACTAATATTATTTTAAACATTTCACCATTTAAGATTCGGCGGGAATCAATGTTGTAGAGGGCTTCTCCCCTCATACTAAAGGCTTTATCTTTTAATGAGTTTGTTTCCCGTATTTCATTTATTGTATCTTCTACTTCAAGACTATAACTATTATCGTCAAGTAAAATAGTAAATAAGGCTTTTTTATCCTTATAATAACTTTCTTGCATCTTTTTAAGTTCTAACAAGATTAGTGGATCGGTAATAAACTCAGCATATTCTTCTAAGTCATCCATCCATACAACCTTGAGCACCCCGTCAATGCCCTTAATCTCATTTTTAATCATAACAGCATCCATAATTTCGACATCTTCTACCATTAATTCAATCGATGCATAATCACCAAACTCTTCACTCAAAATCTCAATTGCTTGTTTAGTATTAGAATCCTTTGGTAAATATTTAGTCATATCATAATTGACTTCTACTCTAAAACTTAGGATCGCTGAGACGATTGTCAAAACAAGAAATATTCCTAATATCAAATACTTATAATTTGAAGATAATATTCTTTTCATTTCTTCCCTCCATTCGACATTTTAAATAAATATTTAAAATATCTATTTAAATTATACAACTTTTATGGTATAATACAATAGAAACCAAGTTTGAAATTTATTTTAAAATCTTTTTTAAAATTCTATTTAGGAGGTACTATGAACAAAAAAGAAAAAACTAAAGAACTAATAATCAATAAAACCAAAGAACTAATCGTAAAAAATTCTGATGTGACAATTAAAGATATTGCTGATGCGTGCTTTATTAATATTGCTGCTGTTAATTATCACTTTGGAAGTAAAGATAATTTAATAGGAATTGTTATCAATGATTTAATAAATAATCTAAAGGAACAAATCTTTATTGAAGTAGAGAAATTAGATCAAAGTGTTGACCTAAAGGCTTCACTGGCAACTATGTTAGAAATTATCTATAATTTTACCCTTGGGAATACTGGAGTTATCCGCTACCTATTTTTAAACAAAGACTATCAACAAAATTCCACTAACATTTTGATTGATTCCTTCTTTAGTGATAATGATTTTACTAAAAAGATTCTCGCCTATATTATGAAAGGTTTTAAGATTGATGATGTTACCATTGCCTATGCCAAGTATATGGTTCTATTCTCTGCCTTTAGTATCCCATTATTTATTGAGATTGCTAAATCATCAAATGACAATATCATATCGTCAATTGAATATGATTTCTTTAAAGAAACATATATATCAGAAATATTAAAACTATTAAATTAAAAAGAAGAGAGGTCTTGTCTCTCTTCTTTTTAATTACTAGTTATATTTTAGATTTATTTATTTTGTGGGTTAAACTTTTCGATATTATCAAATTAATCAAAAGTATAAGTTAGTCTAATTTTAATTGAGTTTATTGCAGGAAGTCAACTGTTAATTTATATTGATTTTCCTTTGAATAATAAACATCCAGTAAACACAAAAACAATTATTAATAAAAACCTCCTCATACATTTTCCCCTTGATAGAATCTGTTACTTTAATTGTAACATTTAAAGGAAATTATAAAAAGTCTATTATAAAGTTTTCGTTATATGTCTTTTATCAACCAGTAGTATTATTACTAAGATCAAGGCACCAACCAAGAAGAGAATACCACTAACATCAAATAATAATAAAGGTCTCACACTATAAAGAACACCACCAAATAAAGGCCCTATAACATTTCCAATTGAAACAAATGATTGTCTAATCCCCGAAATAGTTCCAATGGTGTTTTGATCAGCATAAGTACTTATGTAGTTTTGTTCCATCGGCAGATAAACTGCTTTGAAGATTATATATACATTATAGATAGTGTAGATTGAAAGAATAAAGTTGTTCGCACGAAAAACATAAAATACTATTATCGAAGAAATCATTTGGATGATTATAATAAACAACAAATGATTTTTTAATTTTGAGATAAGGGGAACAATAAAGATTGATGCAAAAACCGATACAATACCAGTAACCAACACGAAGTTTCCTAACGAGGTAGTAGATTGACCCAAATCATTAAAATATACATCAATGTATTTGCTCAAATTTGTGCTCCCCATAGTAATCAGGGTTAACGAAATTAAGAACAAAATTAACTTATAATCTAGTGTTTTAATCTTTGCTAAAGAAGCAAATGGATGTTCTTTTTTGGTTGCTTCTACTTTTTTCTTATAGTCCTTAATTAATAATAATACTAAGCCACTAAAGATAAAAGTACTGAAAGCTTGAAAAATAAAGACATTTTCATATGATGGAGTCTTGATTAAACTTTTAAAGAATTCACTATCGCCTAAGATTCCCCCAATTTGATAACCAAGAGAGGCCCCCAGGGTTGATAACGCTCCTAAGATAGCTAGGTTTTTCATACGATTTTTATCAGAAAAACCAATAAGCAACGAAACAAATAACGTCATTGGAGCAGCAATACCAATACCCCCAATAAGTCTAAAAAGGACCATTAAATATTGATTATGGACTAGTCCAAACCCTACCTGAGCAATCCCATAGATAAATAGTCCGATTGCGATAAAATATTTACTCTTACCGGTATCACCAAGCGAACCCCAAAAAGGAGCTGCTAGTACCATCCCAAAACTCATCGTTGCATAAAAAACACCAAACATATATTCAGGTATTTCAAGGTATCTTACATATGATGGCGTAACGGGGTGACCTATATTATTAAGGATATTCATTACAAAAAACATTATCATTATTATTACAATATTTCTTTTCATCTTCATTCACCTATTATATTATTATACCACAAATTGACTCAAAACATCTAATTTTCGACATCATATTCAAATAAAAAACTCATGCTTTTGCATAAGTTTTAACTATTCTTAAAATTATATAATGTTGTAGAATTAACCCTTTAATTAAAAATCAGCTAATTCTTGATTTTTATCCGAGATATTATATTTCTTTATAACATTATTTAAGATAGTAATGTTTTTATCAGTAATTTTAATACCAATGGGTTTACCTTTTCCATTTATCCCAAAAAATTCCTTTTTATATTTTTTATCCTGATAGAAGATGATAAATTCTTGAGGCCTGCCTTGTAGATTCCTAGTTGAATCTATGTGTTTCCTTTCAAAGTATTTTATTTCTTTCCATAAGTATCGATCAATTATTTTAAACAAGTTGCAAGCCATGATTCCTTCATCTGTGATTTCAACCCGTTTAATAAAATACCAACCCAAAAAGATAACTGAGTTTACTGCACTAATGGCTAGTGCAATACTCAGAGCAACAATCACTTCAATGGGTAGATTTTCTTTTCCGTTAAAATCAACAAAGATAAAAAATAGTATAAGTAAGATTGCGGATAGAGGAAAAAAGAACAGCATCATTACCCCAATATTATAGGTGTGGGATTTTATAGTATATTTCATTTGGGAAACCTCCTTAAAAATTTAATAGAATATGATTAAAAAATTTCTTGATATTTGGTTTGATTACGACCAGAGTTCTTTGCTTCATATAACAAGCGGTCGGCTTTTTCAAGGATATCATTGGTGGTATATTGGTATGAGCAGTTGATGGTTACAAGCCCAATGCTTGCTGTTACGACATCAGCAATTGTCGACTTCTTATGATCGATCTTTAAATCCATTATTTGAAGGCGAATCTTCTCAGCAATCTCTAAAGCAGTATCCAGATCAACCTCTGGTAAAATACAAGCAAACTCTTCTCCGCCATAACGGGCCGCAAGTTCAAGCGTATGGTTTACATTTTCTGATAGTACTTGACCAATCTTTCGTAAACATTCATCCCCCATCAGATGTCCATAGTAATCGTTATACTTTTTAAAATAATCAATATCAATAAGTAGTACGGAAAGTTTTGCGTTGGTTTGTTGAAGTCGGATGTAATCATTATTTAAGGTTTCATCAAACTTTCTTCTATTAGCAATCCCCGTCAAACCATCTTTATTACTTAGGTCTTCTAAGAGCATTTCCATTTCTTTTCGGTCATTGATATCTGTTAACATCGCAAATGATCCTTCAAATCGATTATACTCATCAAAAAGAGCGGTTGCAGAAACGAGGAACCAATGTCTTTTACCATCGCTTCTGATTAAGCAGCATTCATAAACTGAATGTTCTCCCGTCTTCCTTAACTTTTCTTGGCGGTAATATATATCGAGTTTATCTTCAGGAAATAAAGATATATATGATTTGCCTAACAATTCTTTAGTGTTATATCCTAGCATTGATGCCATGTTTTTATTGACAAAAGTTATCTTGTAGTTTTCATCAAATATAAGAATCCCTTCAATCGAAGTCTCAACAATTCTTTGAAACCTGATTTCACTTTCTTTTAGTGACTTTTCCATTGCCTTTACTAACGTGTCTGTTCTTTCTTTCGCAAGCATCAATAAGATAAATCCGCTAATTAAAAAGATACAAAAGCTAGTAGCGGGGATAACTCCCAAAAACATTCGTCCTGCTTCACTATCAATGAAACTCGGAAAAACAAAGGCAATAATTGATGTAGTTAAAAAAATGACCCCCGTGATTAAATAGCAGATCCGTAAAAGGGATTTGAGATAGGACTTAAAATCAGATTTCATAAACAAAAATACTGCTGGTAAAATGTAAAGGATACTTTGAAGAAAAAAAATAATACCTGTCCTAACGGTTGATGATAAGAATAATGTTGATGTACATACCAAAGCAATCAATGCTGAAGTAACTAAATGAACCCATCTTTTCACTGTATGTCCAGATAGAATCCTAATTACCCAAACTTCATAAGCACAGCCTAACAACAAGATGAGGTTTGCTGTCATGGTTATTACATCATAAGTGGTAGTTTTAAAATACAAAATTAAGGAACCAACACCTTGAAGGAATTTGGCTACAATCCAATAAGGTACTTCCTGTGGTGCTTCTTTTCTAAACTTAAAGATAATAAGTAAAATCGCAAATAAAAATGATCCAATCGCCAGCATCAACATTACTGTTCTTAATTCCATAAAATCCCCATTTCTACTACTTAAGATACTAAGACCTTTCCTATTAAATATATTTTACTATATATTGGCTTTTTTGTCGACTCATAGTATTTTTTTGTTTTCTAGGTTTAGGTTAATTTTAATACATTTTGTTGTAATAATTGTCTATCTTTGGTAAAATATTTTTGGCATAGACCAAAATTAATAGGAGGACAAAATGAAAAAGAAAAGTTTATTGTTTTTTTTATTGTTAGTATTAACACTGATACCTTCCAGTGTGGTAAGGGCAAATGAAGTTAGTTTATCACCATATGTTAAAGTAATCAGTGAACCAGTAGTTCCTTATGTGAAGGAAACGATTGATGGGGGAGCAGTCTATACGCAAAGAAATTTAAAAACTTTATTTCGGGGTGACCTTGCTGATCAAAAATGGCAAGATCAAACTGTATCAACAGTATCAGCCGATGCTTCTAATGTCCAAGTTGTAACCTGGCAAAAAACCGGAACAACCGGATGGGGAGGCGCAACACTACGGGAAACCATCGTTGATTTTGAAAGCAAGAATCCTGGATATATGGTTATCGCTGGGGTTAATGGCGATTTTGCTGATATCGGAGCAACAACGATGACATACCAGTCAGCAAACACTTTTGTCCGCAATGGTGACATCATAAAAAAAGATACTGCATCAAGCAGCAATAAAGGAGTTCTAGGTTTTTCTGAATTTGGTAAAGGTTATGTGGTCGGGCGTCCAAAAGCATCCGATAATATCTATTTAAAAATCTATCAAAATCAAAGTTATGATAACGATGATATAATCGATGAAATCAAGATTGACAGTATTAATAGTTTAGACAGTGAAGGAATTACTTTACTATATCCTGGTGTTGGAAAAATAAATGTAGAAGGTGCTACCATCTATAAAGGCGAATACATTGAATATAAAACATCAAACGATTATTATCCAACAACCAATTCTATCTTAGGCTCTTTCCTAAAAGGACAAATCGTTGATGTTATTACTAATCTAAGTATGATTGATGGCGTTAATGAAGGTGAGTTTTATCTAGCCGATTACTCTGGACAACTTAATAGCAAACTAGCAGTTGGTACTACCTTAAAATGTGAATATAAATTATTAGGTGAGTTTGATGGTATTTATAATACCCTTGGCTACACTCATAAAATCCTATCTGACGGTGTTCCAATGTATCAAGGTAAAGCCTATGCTTCTGATACATTCGTCTCAAGTATTCACCCAAGAACAGTAATTGGCTTTAAAGCCGATCATAGTCCCGTATTAATGGTCATCGATGGAAGAGGTCCAGTTAATAGCCAACGCACTGGTGTTACCCTCTTTGAAGCGGGAGAATTACTCCGACTCAATGATTGTGTTCAAGGGTTCAACTTAGATGGCGGTGGTTCTTCCACAATGATAATCCGTGATGAAACAGGAAAACTAGTAGTAGTTAATACTCCTAGTGATGGTCATGAACGCGTTGTTGGTATTTGTGTTTTATTTGTTATTCAAAAACCTAATATTGAAATAACTAATATTACTGACTCATCTATTACAGTTGAGCAGACAGCACCAATCGTCAAAGGTACATTAGAAAACATTGAGATTAGACTTGACGGACAAACTTATCCAATGACTAATGGAAAAGTGGTCATCTCTCGTTTATCTAAAGGAACTGAATATAATTTTTCATATACCTATGATTTAGTCTATAATGGCGAACGATATAATGGATTAAGTAGAAGAGTTGTGATTAAGACTGATGAATTTACAACTCCTGAGATTAAAAAATTTGCATTTGGAAAAGTTAATAATAACGAGATAACATTTGATTATCGTATTAATGATGTGGATAATCGCATAACTCGCGCATATATTGAATTTAATAATTTTAAGGTAGATGTTGCTGTTGATGAAACTCAAGCAAAAGTAACCAACTTACCTTTAAATGAGGAGATTGCTTTTAAACTCGTCTTAGAGTATGCTGATAAAACCATCGTAAGTGATGTCCTCACAAAAACCTTAACCGGCGGTGGCAGTTCAGGTGGCGGATGTAATGCTGGAGCTAATGCCATTAGTATTTTTGCGGGTATAGGTAGTTTGGCAGGAATTATATATATATCATTGAGACGTAAGTAAATTAAAAAATGGTTGTTTTTAAAAACAACCATTTTCTTTTAAACATTTTGAAATTGAGAATTATATAATTCAGCATAAAAGCCATTCTTCGCAAGGAGACTCTCGTGGTTTCCTTGTTCAATAATATCACCGTCTTTTAAGACTAAGATTAAATCAGCATTTCTAATAGTTGATAAGCGGTGAGCAATAACAAAGGAAGTTCTTCCTATGGTCAACTCATCCATTGCTCGTTGAATGATCAATTCTGTTCTTGTATCAACTGATGAAGTTGCTTCATCAAGTATTAGAAGCGGTGAGTTTTTAATCATGGCTCTCGCAATAGTGATTTGTTGCTTTTGACCTTCAGATAGTTGAGCGGTTTCGTCAAGATATGTGTCATAACCTTTTGATAATGAATTTACAAAGTGTTTTAATCCAACCGTTTCACAGACTTTGTCAAGTTCTTCATCACTTACACCTGTTTTATTATAAACAAGGTTTTCTCTTAATGTTCCTTTAAATAGCCAAGTATCTTGAAGGATCATATCAAACAAGTTGTGAATATCTTCACGTTTCATATCGTGGATTGATACACCATCGATGATAATATCTCCCGAATTAACATTATAGAACTTCATTAATAAGTTTACTATTGTTGTCTTTCCGGCTCCTGTTGGTCCAACAATCGCAACTTTTTGACCTTGATTAATGGTGGCAGTAAATCCATGAATTATCTCTTTATCAACAAAGTAACCAAACTTGACATTCCTAAACTCAATGTTACCTTTTACTTGTTCAACAAGGCTAGTTAAATTACTTTCATCTTCCATTTCTTTTTCTTCTAAGATTCCAAACACCCGGTCAGCTGCTACTGAGGCATATTGAATATTTGTCATCGATTGAGCTATGGTTTGAAGGGGATTGGAGAATAAACGGGCATAAGCGATGAAGGCCATAAATGTTCCAATCGTTACAACAGTAAACCCTTTTAAATATAGGGCAGCTCCCACCACGAAGATTAACAGATAGGTTAAGTTACTAACAAAGATCATTATCGGATGCATAATCCCTTAAATAAATTGACTCTTCCAGTTGCTTTCTTTTAAGTTGTTATTAGTTTCATTAAATTTATTCTTTTCTTCAGATATAGCATTAAAAGCTTTTACCACATTATGATTGGTGTAAATTTCTTCAATTTGTCCGTTCATTTTTCCCAGTAACATTTGATTGCCGACAAAGAACTTTTGGGATTTTCCCATGATTATCGGCATAAGTATTACTCCTAAGGATGAGGTGACAATGGTAACTATGGCAAGAACCCAATTAGTTACAAACATCATAATTAATATCCCAAAGAATAATACAATTGAAGAGAATAAATTCGCAATAGATGAAGATAATGTTTGAGCAATAGTATCAACATCATTAGTAACTTTTGATAAGATTTCTCCCCGGGAGTTTTTATCAAAGAAGGCTAGTGGTAATAGATAAAGTTTTTTATCCATATCACTTCTTAAGCGATTAGCCGTTTTTTGCGTAACTGTTGCCATAATGAATTGTTGAGAGTAGCCAAGAATTGCGCTCATACCATATAAGGTAATTAAACTTAAGGCAATTTTCATAACATTATCCAAGTTAATTCCGGTCATCATAGTTGAACTTATTTCATCGGTTAACTCTTTTATTTTATCTGGTCCAATGATAGTAGCAATAGCTGAAAGGATTGCCAATATAATAGCAAAGATTATTGCCAAATTATATGGCTTCATATATTTTAAGATTTTCTTAAAGGAAACGATATTAAACTTTGGTTTTTCACCCCTCGGTCCTCGACGTGGTCCCATCTTAGTTAGCCTCCTTTAATTCTAATTCTTCTTGAGAAAGTTGTGATAAGGCAATATCCTTATAAACTTCACAACTATTTAGTAAGTCTTCATGCTTACCAATTCCGACAATTCTGCCTTCATCCATAACAATGATTTGGTCAGCCTGACGAATTGTCCCAATTCTTTGGGCAACAATGATAATCGTCTTGTCATTATATTGGTCATTAATTCCTTTTCTAACTAGCATATCAGTGCGATAGTCAAGGGCTGAAAATGAATCATCAAAGATATAGATATCTGCTTCTTTATATAAACATCTAGCAATGGAAAGACGTTGCTTTTGACCACCGGAGAAATTGGTTCCTCCTTGAGCCACAAATGCATTTTCCTTACCATCTAATTCATCAATGAAATTCGCTTGAGATATTGATTTCACTTTGTTAAATCTTTCTTCATCATAATCACTGCCATAAATAATGTTTTTCTTAACATCACCACTAAAAAGTACTGCTTTTTGGGTGGCAAGTGATATTTGTTTATTTAATTCTTCAATTGGATAATCTTTAACATTATTTCCATTGACAAGTATTTCACCACTGGTGACATCATAAAATCTTGTTATCAAATTAACCAAAGTGGTCTTACCTGAACCAGTAGAACCAATGATAGCTACAGTCTCGCCAGGTTTAACCTTAAAATTAAGATTTGATAAAGCTAGATGGTCCAAGTCATCTGAATATGAAAACGAAACATTTTTAAATTCAATTGAACCCGGGTTGTTTATTTCATCAATTCTATCACCATCTTTGATTGCTGGATTAGTATTTAAGACTTGACTGATTCGATTTGCTGCAACAGATGTTCTTGGTAATATAATAAAGATCATTATCAACAACATAAATGACATAACAACATGCATCGCTAATTGGGTGTATGCAGACATATTACCTAGTACAGTTGATTTATCAACAAGAGCAGCTTCGTTAATTAGCCTTGCGCCAATGATATAGATCACAATAGTTAATGTATTCATACTAAACATCATGAATGGGGATAAAATACGCATAGTCCGTGATGTAAAGAGATTTGTTTTTGTGATCTCATTATTGACCTTTTCAAACTTTTTGTTTTGATACTGCTCAGCATTAAACGCTCTGACAACTCTAACACCTGATACATTTTCTCTCGTTACATCATTCAAGTCATCAGTAAGTTTTTGAATCTTTTTGAATTTAGGTAAGGCAATAACAACTAGGGTAATAACAACTATTAGAATAGCCAACACAAAACTAAAAACAGCAAGGGTCCAATCTAAAGAAGAATTTGAAATCTTTAAGATTGCCCAAACAGCAGTAATTGGTGCTTTAATAAGTAAATGTAATACCATACTCGCAAAATTTTGAACTTGCACCACATCATTGGTTGTTCTGGTAATTAATGATGGAGTAGTAAACTTATTCATTTCTGCATTTGAAAAAGTTGCTACTTTATCCGTTAAGGCTCTCCTTAATGAGTAAGCCCAATTGGATGAAATTCTAGATGTTAGTAAACTAGTACAGATCATTGCTGTGATTGTACCAAAAGTTAATAATAACATCATTTTTCCATTATCCCAAATATCTCCCATATTGAGACTTCCTGGAAATGCTTTTTCCAGAGAGATCAATCCGATAAGCTTTGAAGTATAATCAGGAATGGTTACTTCAAACCATATTTGTACACTTTTTTGTAATACTTAATAAATAGCATTATAATATTTTATTCTTTTTAGTCAAAATAGTCAATCTTAATGCAAGAGTAATTATTAACAAAAAAAGAGCTTTTTTTATAAGCTCATTTATTTAAAATACATTTTAATTTCTTCAATAAGGGCATCTATTATTTCCTGAGCCGAGAGATCACTAGCATCTACCATTTCATAATCCTTACTATCTAGAAGTAATTGTTTGGAATCACCTTCAATTGATACTGATAAATAAAGTGCATCGCTTTTTTCAAATCTTTCAATTATTACATCATAATATTCATCTTCAACAATATAATCAAAATCAATTGTTAATTGATGTCTATTAACCAAAGTTGCTAGATCCAAATCAAGACCATTATATATCAGATACATTGCTTCATTTATTGGACTATCATTACGATGTTCAAATAAATAGTTTATAAAGAAATGTTTTCGCTGTCTTTCTTCTAATTCCCTTTCTTCTTTTGATGGCCCCTTGTCAAATAGTTTTTTTAAAAATTTAAGCACTTCTCTTTTCCTCCAAAGATATATATATCAATTATAACAGATGTTGAAAATTGTGTCATAACAATAAGGAGTTATATTTTAATCTTAAAAGAACAAACCGATTCTCCGGCACATATTCCTTCAATCAATTGTGATTGTAACTCCTGGTCTAACAACTCTTCAAAAATTATCTTATTATGGCCATTACAACATTGGCACCATGTAGGAGAAATAACCTCATAATCTTTTTGATTGCGAAACATTCCACAGACACACTCTTTAAGTCCCCCAAGTGATTTGATAATCATTTACTGACAACTTATTGAATGATCCCTTTAAATACTTCATTAGTGCTTCAATGGGATCATCTTTATTGCCTAAATCACTTTTTATTTTAATTATCTGTTCTTTAATGTCTTTGGGAATACCACAAGGATGCTTCATTCTAATATCAAGTACGACATCTTCTTCAAACTCATCATCCAATCTTTTCATCAAAATCCGAGCCATATTGATTTGTTCTACCTTGGTCATCTTGTCTGGTAAGGAGTCGTATTCCGGAAAGATTATTTTTGCTTTTTCTATTCCCACTACTTCTTTTAATGAACGATACAATTGATAAAACTTAAAGTTCATATATATCTCCTACTACTAAAGGTTTACATCATATCTCAATAAAGATCTAGTTAATTCTGAAAGAACCAGATCATATGAGTAATCGATCTCTTTTGTGAAAAGATCATCTTCATATTCAAAATACTTTATTGATTCAATCTTTTGAACATTTTGCTCTTTAGGGATTTCTAATACTATTAGTGAATGGAATTTCGTTTCATCTTCATATAGATAGTGATTAGTTCTAACACCAACTATATTGATAGTTCCTTGATCAAAGGTAGCTGTCCATCTTTCAAAATCCGATGAAGGAATTCTAATCAATAGAAAAGATGTGTCCTTATTACTACTTTCAATAAAGAGTTTCATTGACTTATATATATAATTATTGGTTGTTAAGACCTTCTCTTCTTTAATAAAGTCATTTAACCCATCAATATCATTAATTCGATATATTACTGGATCATCTTCTCCTTCAAGATAAACAAACTCATTATCCATATTAATATAAGAAAAGACATGACTATCGTAAGTTACTTCTTTTTCAATTTTCAAAGTGAAAGTCAAATCACTTAAATCCTTTGCAGTTTCTAAAAAACAATAATATGTTGAAGGTTTATCAGTAAAGAAACCAATTTTCTTTACTTCTAATAGTTTTACTTCGCAGTTGCCATCACTAATAATAACATCAATTATATAGTAGTTTAATTTACTTTTATCATTATTAAATTTTAAAATTCCAAGATTTCTGGTTTTAAAATATTCCTTTGAGTATCTTTCGTCTTTGGCCGCCTTTTTACTGATGAAATGATATTCACTTAGACTAGACTTTTTAAAACTCCTAAAGTTATCATAGTATTCGTATTCAAAACCACCATCAATTTCTTCATATTCTTTCATTTCCATAACATGACTTCCTTGAATTGAAGGAACCCAGGGTTTATTACGTTCGATTAACACTACTATTATTGCGATGAGAGACATGGCAATAATACTGATCAATAGAATATTCTTTTTTGATATTTTCATACTTTTATACCTCCAATGCTTGTGCATTAATTTGATATTTTTTTGCATAAACTCACAATTCCGTTGGTGCGTTCCTATATTGATGGAATATTGATCGATTTTCCACTTATGTTATTTTATTATATATAAATTTTATCATATAAACAATAAGGTTGTAATAAGTAATTGTAAGAAAAGAATAATAAATTAAAAAAGTTTGATAGAAAACTATCAAACCTTTCTTGTTAATTCGTTACTTTAATATTGTCCCAAATCTTTATCAAAGCATGGGTCAATCGCATCAATTGTACTATAATTGACGTTTGCTGCTTCGCGGCAACCACCATCACATCTATCTAAATATTTACATGATTTACACATATCAGAAAGATAATTACTATTTAAGTAATTATTCCAATAAGCCTTATTCTTTAAATCATCAATGTTTTTATAGAATACTAGCTTTTCTGGTGAATGGTTGCATACTTTTATATATCCACTTGGATCAACAACAGTTTAATTTGCTAATCAAATGTAAGAGATCGTCCGTCATACTCTTTCCATTAGGGATTAAATTTATCGTCATTCCTTTTAGGCTAAGATAATTAAGAATATCTTCTAGATCACTTCTTAGCAGTGGATCATAACCAGAAATCGATACATGATTAATACCTCTAGCTGCTAAGGTATCAATCACATCTAACCATTGATCCTTTGATAGTTCATCTTTTTGATATTTTCTTTCATATTCCCACGGGCAAGAACAAAACTAACACCGGTGATTACAGTTATATGTTAATTCAAACACAGCAATATTCGGTAATTTATTCATCTCTTTCTCCATCAGATATATTAATACCAGTTATTCTTTCAATTGCTTCATTTACTTCATCAGGAGAAAATGCTCGATATAAATCTGTTATAATCTCATCATAGCTGCTATTGCCTTTCAGGAAACTTAATACTATTTGGTGATCATAATCATCATAGGAGTCTGATTCTAATTTAGAGTAGGTATATTCGTCCATCCCTTCAGTTTTGAATAAAAACATTATTGTACTAAGTTCTCCGTTTGATTCTACAATTGATTATTAAAAACAATAAAAGTCTACTATCTGCACATATATGCAATTG
>DUOG01000042.1 GCA_012838945.1 Acholeplasmataceae bacterium
CTTAAATCTACCTTTCTCATTTTTGAATCACCTCATTTCAATGAGATGATTATACCATAGTAAAACAGATACAAATGAGAAATAATCAAAAGATAACACTTAAGAAATTATCACAAGATAATCACACCAAATCAATTACAAATAAAATAAAAGTTGACTTTTTTCCCATTTTTGTATATAATATAAATACAAATGGGATAGTTTTGGGTTCGACAGACTAAAGCAAAGAAAGATAGCATGTTATGGTTGCGCATATAAAAACGCCGAGGTTTTTAATTAACCGCAAACAATCAACCTAAATTAAGTTTTGCTTTCTAAAATAGATTAGTAAGCAAACTCACTCCTTCTACTCTTTGTCTGTGGGATTAGAATGGGGGATGAAAGCAGACTTGGATGTAAGAGAAATGCTTCGGCTCCTATGTCGACAATAGAAGCTAGTTTAGTAAAGGTTTTGCTTATTCCCCTTTATTAAATTAAATCAATGAATAAGATAAACATGTAGAAGTCAATCGGCGGTTTAGTTTGGACAGGGGTTCGATTCCCCTCTATTCCACCATATTGAACTACAAGGTTTGATACAATATCAAACCCTTTTTATTTGGCGGCAGAAAGGGGAAAAACTCCTATCCGCCAGTTTTTATAAGATCATTTGCAGTCAGATTTATGGCTATTTGCTGGTCATTTTTTCTTTTTATGAACTACTTTTGAACGATTAGTCAACAATTGAACGATTTGCTAGTTTTGAACGATTTGAGAAAAAAGTATATCTAATAGTTGTTAATTACATATTTTATAGACTAAATGATAAAAAACTGTTATAATAATTGCATAAAGTCTTCAATTTTTGGGAGGTTCTTCTATATGAAATATGCAGATGCTATTAAAACTCTTCGAAAAAAAATGTTATTAACTCAAGTAGAATTTGCAGGACTCCTTGAAGTGTCTTTTGGTACAGTTAATAGATGGGAACGTGGACAGTATATTCCTACAATGAAATTGAAACGAAAACTTGTACCTTTTTTTGAAAAGTATAATATAGAGGTTCCCAATGAATAGTTATGAAAGGAAAAATATAAAATTATTAAATCTTGTGGATCAAGGTTTTTCTGGAAGGACTATAAGTAAAGTAATTGATAACTGCATGGACCACTATATAACTGAAGAAGATTTAATTAGAGTTTTAGGAAACACATTAACTAGCAATCAAATTATAAATGCATTTAAAGATTTAGATACTTCAGCGTATTCAATACATTGCTTATCTAGATTTGATATTAATATGTTTGTTATAGATAAATTAAGTTTAGAGTATAAAACATTAGAAGAGCTATCAAAAAATTTAAAAACTTTAAGTAAAATGCATTTACAAGTTAAAACTGAAAATAAAATAATTGAAGCTCTTAAATTATTAAAACTAAATTATTTTGTTGATTTAGATGAAGATTTGTTTCAGGAAATTAAAAATAATGAACCATATCCTAATAATAAATTAAAAGAGAAGTTTTTAAATCAATATCCATCATTAAAAGTAGATGAGTTTGATAGTCATATTGATAAATTAATAAAACTAAATAGAGTTTTTCAATCAATTGATGGGTTAAAAGTTAAAAAAAATACAATTATTGATTATCTTTCAAAATCCAAAGACGATAGAGATTTAATGTTGTTTCAAAGGCTAAAAGGACATACTTTACAACAAATAGCTGAAGATAAAAATGTAACAAGAGAGCGTGTTAGACAAATTATCAATAAAAGAATAAGTAAATACCCTATTTTTTACAACGAAGAGAAGTATTATAGAATATTAAATTTTTATGATTTATCTGATTCAGAATTAGAGTTAATTGGCTTAGAAGACAAATATTTAAGTGAATATGTGAAAATTAAATACAAACTTAACCCATTAAAAAGTTCGCTCGATTATATAGTTGACTTTAATATGAGTGGGACTGATTTAGCGCAAAAAATTCTTAAAAATAACAATCTTGTTTTAATTGGCGGTGATTTAATTCAAGAAGATTTTATTCAAATTTTTAAAAAATATATTAATACAAAAAGTATTCGTTCATTTAGTTTAGTTGAAATCAAAGAAGAATTTAATATGTTTTTAAAGTCTATAAAAGTCAACTCAGATGATATATTCATTAAAACAAACGAAGACATAATAATTAAGAATAGAAAATTGGAAAATAGCGGATTTTTCTTGTCATTTGGTAATCAAAGATTTATTGTATATAAACCAGATACACTAGGATCAGACTTTACTGAAGCTTTGGATAATTTTCTATCTGAATTTTACGGATATGGTTCAATAAGTTTGTTTTATGAGTGCAATGTTGAACTATGTAAGAAGAATTATGTTAAGGATGAAAAAGAACTTTATGCAATTACGAAAGCACTTTTTGGTAATAAATATATAGATAGAATTGACTTTGTAAGAAATCCAGTAATATTATCGAAGGGGCTAAATAAGGAAGCTTACATAGAAAATATGATTTTAGATATGGATTTACCATGTGATGTTGATAAATACTTAGATCATGTAAATAAAGTGACGGGATTAAAAAAAGAATCTATATATGGTCAATTTAGTAAGATGATTAATAAATATAAAAATTCACAGGGTTTAATTACACTAGATAATGAAGTTACAAATGAACAGTATGATTTTGTTAAAAATATAATTGGAAATAACGAATGCATTGGGTACACATATCTTTTCGAAAGAATTGAGCGAAAATATGGTTTTGATGCACAGATTATTCTTAATGATTATAACTTGCGAAAGATAGGTTTCACTAAGACTAATACTTCTATATATTCAATTAGATTTTTGAATCGACTTGATGCTGTAATTGATGCAATTGATAAACTAGATCAATACATCATACTCGAAAATGAATTAAGAAAAATTACTAATATTGAATACTTATATTATAGAGTTTATGATTTCATTGATACCAATGTACTTGTAAAAATTAGTAAAAATTCTTATTTAAACCTCAAAAAGAGAAACCAATGTGCTTTAATATCAAAATTTAAAAACGATTTTTTATCTATTATTAATTCAAATGAAGTATACGTATTAAAGAATTTTATATATTCTAGTACGTTTAATGCTTTGATAGAAATGAACAATGAATATAAGGAACTACTTTTCTCATTTGATACTGTAGAAATAATTAGAAGTATTGTACTTAGTTTGAGAGAAATTAATTATATTGAAACTAATGATACATTTATTTTCTCTAAGAAAGAGTTATCAATTAGCAAGTTGATCGATGACACATTAAATGAGTATGGCTCTTTATCACTATATGAACTTCAAGAGGCTTTGTTTGATAAATATAGAATTCAAAAAATTTTTAGCAATGGTGAGTTATCAGATATGGGGTATTACTGCCCAAAATCATCTGAAAAGGTATATTTAAATAAAGAATATTATGAGAAAGAGTTGGAGGAATATTTAAATGGAAATACTTAATTTAAAAATAAACGACAACCTTGATGATTGGGGGATAAAAAGAACTGCAAAACAAAAGATACTTGTTTTGAATAACGAATCAATTGAGTATGATGTTTATATGATCCCAATAGACATTCTTGTTTACAATCCCAATAATGGAAGGATGTTTATGGAGGCTAGAAGATTTGAAAATGAAGAGAATACTAAGCTGGAGATTTTAAAGGATAAAGATTCTAAAAAATATAATGATGAAGTAGAAAACCTAATTTGGTCAACAAATGAAGAAAGAAATTTATCGACTAAACGTGACATTGAAAAGTATGGGCAAATTGAACCAGGTGTCGTTTTAGATGATGGAACTGTTATTGATGGAAATAGAAGATTCACTTGCCTAAGAAGATTGCACAGAGAACATCCTAATAATCCAGCATATTCTTATTTTTTAGCCGCAATTGTACGTATAGATGGAAAAAAAATAACAAAAAAATTACTAAAAGAATATGAGTTAAGAGTTCAATTTGGTGCTGATGAAAAGGTTGGTTACAATGTAATTAACAAAAATATGAGCATTTATGAGCTAATAGAGAAAAGTGATGATAATGATTTTGACTATAATACAGTAGCAGAACTACTTGGAAATGGCACTACTCCAGGTGATGTTCTAAAAATTTGCAAAACTTGTAAACTAGTGGACGAATTTCTCGAGTATATTGGTAAACCAGGAGAATATCAAATTGCGGAAGATATGAAAATATACTGGCCTTTAGAACCATTGGTTTCTTATATTTCAAGTGAAGGAAAAAATTTAACAACTTTAGAAATAGAGCAACGAAAACATTTGTTTTTTGATTATTTATTAACTCTTGATGTGTCGCTGATAACACAAAATTTAAGAGATGGTTTGATAAAAAAAGTATTTAAGGATAAAGAAGCAACAAAGACTTTAATAGAAGAACATAAAGAAACGATCGGTAATAAAATTCAAGATATTATAAATGAGTCTCAAGATGTAGAATCGTTCAATGATATGATTAAAGAATTGAAATATTCCGATGAAGCAGCAGAGGATAAAGAAGCTTATGAAAAGGCAATTTCAGTTCAAATTTCTAAGAATCAATTAGATGTACCTATTAAAGAGTGTAAAAACGCATTGAAATCTTTAGAAAATGTTAATGTTAAACCTTTGGTTGAAGCTTCGAATGCAATCGCTGAAAAGAAATTACAGGATATTTTATCTGTACTAGATCAAATAGTAAAAAGAATAGACAATATTAAATTGGAGATAAAGAGTAAAGATGAATTGTGATTTGACAAAATATGATTTCAAATCAATATATTCTAATCAAAAAGATGTAGAGGATTTTTATTCATCTGCACTTTTAAACGCCAGCATATACAAGCGTGTAACAGCTTATTTCACTTTAGGGATTTTTAGCTATTTGAAAAAAGGAATAGTCGATTTTTTGAAGAATGATGGATATATGCAGTTGATAATATCGACAGATATACATCCAAATATAATTAAATTGATTAACAAGAGTTATATTCAAAAAGAAGAAAAACGAAATATATTGTTATCTAAAAGTGAAATCATAAAGCAAATTAATGAAATAGTTTGCCAAGAAGATGCAGACATATTTGCATTTTTGATCGCAATTGGGAAATTAGACGTTAAGTTAGTTTATAAACTTGGGGGTATCGTACACGACAAGTTTGGAATAATATCCGATGGTAGACATAATCTAGTATATATAGGATCAAACAATTTTACTGAAGCTGCAACAAAAAACAATGATGAAGTATTTCAAGTTACTATTGACTGGGATAACCCAAGTAAAAGAGAGTTAAATACGATACGTGAAATTAATTTATTATTTGACGAACTTTGGAATAACGAGAAAAATGATGTAATTACTATTGAGTTACCTGATCATGCAATATCAGAAATGATTGATAATATTGATTATGAAAATATAAAGAAGATCACCAGTATAACACAATTTGTGCGTTTAGACTTGAATGATAATGATGATATCCTTATCACTTCTAATTTTGATTTAGAACCATATCTAAATTACAAAAACATAGGTGAGTTTTATTCTAAGAATTTCTTGAAACGAGAAGAAAAAAGATATAGATTAATTAATATTGAGAGGGTAATTGAAAAAAAGGATTTTTATGAAAAATTGCACAATGCACTTAGTAAAGATGGTCTAAAATTATATTTAACAAAAAAAGCAAACGACTATTTTCAATTACACTACAGAAATTATGAGTTGTTAGCCAAAAAGGGTAATCAAATTAAATCGGATAATTTTCTATCTACAATTGAATTTACACAATACAAAGAGAGTATTAATAAGTGTTTGAAAAGAGATTTAGTAGATAAACAAGTTCAATCTGCGATTCATATTATAGAAATGTCAAGATCATTAAATTTTTCTGTTCCAGGAAGCGGAAAAACTGCAACTGTTCTAGGTGCATTTGAATACTTGTCCTCAATAAATATTTCAAGTCCTAATTATATTAATAAGCTTTTAGTGATTGGTCCTATCAACTGTTCAAAATCATGGAGAGATGAGTATTCTATTGTTTCAAAATTTGCAAAAGATCGTAGACCATTATGTTTAATTAATGATGATCATATAGAAGAAAAAAAAGAAGTACTACTACATGATTTTAAAACATCAAGAGTAATTATTATTAATTATGAATTATTGCCTAAGTTAAAGGATGTATTGAGATACTTGTTGAATGATAGGGTAATGGTTGTATTTGATGAAATTCATAGAATCAAAAAAATTGATGGACCAAAATATTTAGCACTTAGAGAAATAATTAAGAATACTAGATATAGAGTTGCTCTTACAGGGACTCCACTTCCAAATGGGTATATTGATTTGTATAATATGATCTCTTTACTGCATGATGATTTTACGCAAGCGTATTTTCAAATGTTTGAGTCTAATTTGCGTTCTGATGATTCAAAATATAGAAAAACTGGTCTTCAAAATAGAGAACTTAATAATTTACTTTACCCGTTTTATATGAGAATTAACAAAAAAGATCTTAAAGTGCCACATGCTGAACCAGATCATTTGGTTGATATACAAGCAAATGAGTGTGAAAGAGAGTTATATAGAAGAATAGTTAATGCTTCCTATTCTTCATTTGAAAGTACTATTAAATTGGTCGAAATAGGATGTGTTCCTTTCAAATGTTCACAAAGTATTGATATGGTAGATAAGTTGACAATGAGTGAATCAAAACCACACATGACAAGCAAACTTGCCAAATTGCTTTCAATTATTAAAAGAAACAATAATAAATGTGTTATTTGGTGCACATTTGTAGACACTATCAAAATGGTAACTGATTTACTTAATGAAAATGGATTTTATACCAAATCTATTTATGGGGAAACTAAGCAGGAAGATAGAGATAAAATAATTGACGAATTTAACTATGGAGACTTGATGATAATTGTTACTAATCCTGCAACATTAGCTGAATCTGTCTCTTTACATAAGGCATGTCATGAAGCTCATTATCTAGAACTAAATTATAACCTATATCAATACTTGCAATCTCGTGATAGAATTCATAGACTTGGATTAAAAGACAATGATAGAACTAATTATTATATTTACATAAATTATTATGATGATAACAACAAAGTATCAAAAGACTTAGATATCTATAATTCATTGAAGAAAAAAGAAGAATTAATGAAAAAATCCATTGATAAAGGAAATTTTGTATTTGGTGATACTGTTGATTTCGAATAGGAGAAGGTACAAATAGATGAAACCATTCTTAAAGTGGGCAGGAGGAAAAAGACAAATATTATCTCACATAAAAGAATATATTAATAATGATGTAATTAATGAAGAGGCAACTTATTTTGAACCTTTCATTGGTGGTGGCTCACTATTCTTTGATTTAGGTAGAAATAATTGCGTTATCAATGATTATAATGAAGAGATAATTAATGTTTATAAAGTAATTAGAGATCATCCTATTGGTTTGATAAGAATGTTAAAACATCACCAAAAAAATGATTCTGATGAATATTTTTATAAGATTCGTGATTTAGATAGAGACCCTTCCTATAAAAGAATGGGTAATGTAAAAAAAGCAGCTAGAACAATTTATTTAAACAAAACTTGTTATAATGGATTATTTAGAGTTAATGGAGATGGATATTTTAATACACCTAGAGGAAAATATTCTAATCCTCTAATATGTGATGCAGCAAATATAAAAGAAGTTTCTAATTTTCTAAATCAAAATAATATACTCATTTTAAATAGTGATTTCGAAAACGCATGTCCTAACGCAAAAGAGGGAGATTATGTATACTTTGATCCTCCTTATGATTATGAGGATGAATCGGGTTTTGTTGCATATAATCCTCAAGGATTTACTAGAAATGATTTAATGAGAATGAAGAAATTTTGTGATCAATTAATTGAAAAAGGATGTGTTGTCCTAATAAGTAATAACGACACCACTTATGTAAGAGATTTATTTAGTGGAGAAAACTATAAAATAGTGTATGAAATAAATCAAGTAGCTGCTAATAGGAGCATTAATAGTTCAGGAAAAAAAAGATCAAGTAAAGTTAGGGAGGTATTAATTTATGGTACCAGAAGATAGAAAAATACCATTTCCACAAGCGAATGACTTTAAGAAGATTTATGATTTAATATGCTTAGAAGATGAAACCAAATTGCAGGATAAAGATTTTTTAAAGGAATATCTATCACTTGGAACTGAGCGCCAAATTTCATATTATCTTAGTGCGTGTGAATTTTTAGGAATTATATCTCGTGAAAAACGCTATACAGACGTAGGACTAAAAATCAGAAAGGCTAATATTGATTTAAAAGTATTAATGATAGGAAAGTTGATTATTTCGCTTCCAGTATTTGGCGAAGTGTTTTTAATGAATTACTTATACAAGGAACGCTCCAGTCTTGAAGATATTGCTCAACTTATATCAATGATTTATGATATAGATAATTATGAGGTTTGCAAAAGGAGAGCAAGTACTGTTAATAAATGGTTAGAGTGGCTAGAAGATCAAATAATTATCTAAATAATCAAATCAATAAGTTATATAAAATAAGTATTTGCGGTGGCTATAAATGCTGCCGCTTTTTCATTATAATAAGACTAAAATTGAGCTATTTTCTAAAACTGGCGGAAAGGAAGAAAATCCCTATCTGCCACCAGAAAAAATTGACACAAAAACTGGCGGAAAGGGCTTATATATAGGTAGCTACCGCCACCAGCACCGCTGACGCTCTGTCGTAGTAGGATAAGGGCTTTTAAAATCGCCCTATCCCTACAACAGAAGCATCAACGTCAGC
>DUOG01000043.1 GCA_012838945.1 Acholeplasmataceae bacterium
ATAACAAGAATAGCATTAACTCATGGAACTATCAAGAGATTAACTAAGAAACTGTACAAATTGATTGTGCAGTTTTTATTTTTAGATTTTGTTGCACTTCGGGGTAAAACTCAGCGTGGAAAAGAGGAAAACTTATTTATGATAATTTACTTTGCATTTATTGTTATAATATGTTAAAATAGGCTGCACTGAGGTGAGAAAAATGGCTGAAAATCGTCAAGGAAAAGTAAATAATTTTTTTCGTACAGTTAATAACTTAAATGCTACGACAAAAGTATTATTATTAGTTCTTTATTCTTTTATTTTAGTTGGAATTACTGTTGCGATTACTAACGCATTTAAAAATGATCGTCCTTTTAAAGGATATGAAACGGTTACTGAAGATGATAATATTTATTTATCATTACGTTTAAGTGAAAGAAGACAACTCTATCGCGAAAAAGAACATGGTAGATATTCTTTTTTCCTTGTTATCTTTAAAAAACCTGATATTACTGGCGAAATTACTATTGATCGCGTTGAATATACTATTTATAACGAAGGTGAAAAATTAGTATTTGATGAGAAAGTTGCCAATAGTAAATTAACCAATCGCTATACATACGACTTTCCTGCTGATAAGCGGGTTGCTGATATGCTCAACGGAGCCCCACATACAGTATATTTAAAAGTGTTGTATAATATTAAGGTAGAAGGCGAAACTAAAATAAAGGAACTAAAAATCAAAGAAACTATTGACTATCAAGATCCGATCGATAAAAATTATCAAGCTTATGCTTTAGGTGAAAACGGAAAAATTGATACAAACTTCTTCTCTGTTACTTTGAAAAAATCAGAACCAAGTAACCCAGATGAATATGTCATCATCAATACCGAATTCCGATCTAAAGAAAAGGGACTTATCAAACATGTTAAATATCGCTCTTATGTATCAGTTGATAACCATGAAACCGATACTGATCAGTTCATTAGCGATTATGTTACTTTGGTAAATTTCTATGGTTCCTTTAACCCGGATACCTATTATTCAACGTTAAATGATTTTAAAGCTCAGGCAATCCCACTTAAATATAATCCAAAAACATTATATATTAATGTTGAAATTGAAAAATATGATGGTGAAATAGTTGAGTTTGCCTATAAAATTAATTTAACGGATATTCCTTTAGAGAAATAAAAAATAAAATATTAGTTATTTGTTGACATTTTTAACAGAATGGTATAAAATAAACAAGCGTAGTTTTTAATTGGGAGGTGCGATTATGAAAAGAACATACCAACCTAATAAACGTAAACATAGTAAGACTCACGGTTTCCGTGCCCGAATGGCAACAGTTGGCGGAAGAAGAGTTTTAGCACGTCGACGTCGAAAGGGTAGAGTGGTGTTAACTGCATAGCATTTAATTGCATGTCAGTAGCAAAGAAACAGCATAGTTATGAAATTAGAGCTGTTATTAGCAAAATTAGCTATGACAATATAGCAACTGCTTTTATCAATAATATTAAGCATGGACCTTCTCTTGTCACCAAAAACTAAGAGAGGGTTTTCTTTTTGAGGTGTGATGTGAAAAAGATTTATCGATTAAAGAAGAGTTATGAAATCGCCAAGGTAATCCACCAAAAAATGAGTGTAGGTAATAGGTATTATGCTATCTATTATCAAAAAAATGATTTGAATCTACCAAAAGTGGCAATCTCAGTATCAAAGAGATTTGGAGATGCTGTCCATCGAAATTATGCCAAAAGAGTAGTACGGGAAATCATCCGTCCAATGTTAGGTAAACTCACAAGCATTTCTCTTGTTATTATCATCAAGGATGAATCTAAGAAACTTGGTTATAATGATAAGAGAAAAACATTGGAAAAATTAATTAATAAAATAGTAAATAAAATTAATCAAAATGAGGAGATTAAATAATGGAAACACGAAAATTTAGAAAAAAGATCATTAATGTAGTTATCCTTTTGATTTTTGTTTTCGTTTTGGCCGGATGTAGTGGTCCAAATGAAAATCCATTATCAGACTGGAGTGCTCTTAATTTCTTTGAAAAGTTTTTTGTTTATCCAGTAGGGATTTTACTTAAAACATTTTCAAAATTATTAGGCGGTTATTATGCATTGGGTATCTTAATTACAACCATTATTGTAAGAACAATTGGTTGGCCTATTTATGCAAAAACTAACGATATGAGTTTAAAAATGCAATTAATGCAACCAGAAATGAATAAGATCCAAGAAAAATATGCTGATCGTAATGACCCAGAATCACAACGTATGATGCAATTTGAAATGGCTGGTTTATATCGTAAGTATAAGATTGGTCTAGGTGGTTGTTTATTACCATTCTTACAATTTCCAATCTTCATGAGTATCTTTTATGCTATTCAAATGATGCCTAATACCCCAGCTTGGACAGCAGATTTAAACAGTAAGTTTTTAGGTGTCGACTTATTTGCGACAGCAAGTTGGAAGCCAGAATTCTTCACTGCTCAAAACATCGGTATTATAGTTTTAGCATTGCTTGTTACTGCGACTCAAGTATTAAGTCAAATTTTAATGCTTAAACGTCAAAAGAGAATGCAAAACAAATCACAAGAAAACATTCCTGAATATCGAAGAGCTGCTCAAACACAACAACAAACCCAAATGCAAAGAACAACTCAAATTATGATGTATGTTCTTACTGGTATGATGGCTTTGTTTGTTCTAAGAAGCCCTGCTGCTCTTGGGTTGTATTGGTTAATTGGTAACACTTATTCAACTATTCAAGCAATAATCAATGAAAAGTTTAGTGGAAGAAGATTAATGCAACTTAAAGAAAAACATCGATTATAAAAAGGAGTGGTTTAGAGTGAAAGAAAGAGTATATGAAGTAAAAGATCTTGAAGAAGCAAAGAAACTGGCGATAAATGATTTTGGATTACCATTAGAAGACTTAAGTTTCGACGTTGTTGAAGAACGAAAAGGATTCTTAGGAATTGGCAGTAATATAAGTGTACATGTATGCGTTTATGTTGATCCAATTCAAAAAGCAAAAGACTATATAGAAACATTTCTTGAAGAAGCTGGTTTTGGTGGTCAAGTAGAAAAACGCGTACGAGGAAATATTGTTGAATTCAATATATATACTCGTGATGCCAATGGTGTTTTAATTGGCAAAAACGCTAAAACATTAGCTGCACTTCAATATATGGCTTCTATTATCGTAAATCAATACTTTGACCGTGAGTATGAAACAGGTTTAATTGTTAAGGTTGATGTGGGCGATTACCGTAAAAAACGTGAAAGTCGCCTAGAAAGTTTAGCTGTTCGTGTTGCGCGCGAAGTAGCTAAAACAAAAATACCAGCTAAGCTGGATTACATGAATTCTTATGAACGTAAGATTATTCATAACAAAATATCTGACTGGAATGATGTTACTACGCATTCTGAAGGTGAAGAACCAAGAAGGTATATTGTTATTGAACCGCGTAAAAAGAAATAAGAAACAAAAAAAGCACAAAGGGCTTCCTTTGTGCTTTTATAAAAAAAGAAAAGAGAATTGAATAAAATAAAAATTAAGGGTTTAATTTTTTGTCCTTTGCTAACAGGTAAGGAGCTAATTCTAACAAAGAACGCTTAAATTATATCATAAATTTGTGGCATTTCAAGAATTATATTTATGAAATTGTTTTCACACAACAACATTATTATTAAATGCTTGTTTATATTTTTGGATTTTCCTTAATTCGTGATATAATCATATATATATTTAACAATATAAAGAGGATGATAATATGAGTAATATATTTAATAATACGGTTGTTGGAATATCAACAGCACTTGGCGTTGGGGCCATTTCAATTGTCCGTTTGAGCGGGAATGATGCTATTAGCATTGTAAATAAGGCTTTTAAGGGAAAAGATCTAACTAAAGTTTCAACCCATACGGTCCATTATGGATACATCATTGATCCAGAAACTAAAGAAATATATGATGAGGTATTAGTTACCGTCTTTAAAGCCCCTAAAACCTTCACCCGTGAAGACATTGTTGAAATTAATTGTCATGGTGGTATCTTAGTAACTAATCGAATTTTAGAATTGATGATTAGCTTAGGGGCAGAAATGGCTGAACCAGGAGAGTTTACTAAAAGAGCCTTCTTAAATGGTAGAATTGATTTAACTGAAGCAGAAGCGGTTATGGATATGATAGAAGCAAAAAGTAAAATGGCTTTAAGTTTGGCTAAACAAGGACTATTGGGTGATGTTAAAGAACTTATCCAAAACTTGAGAAATCAAATCTTAAGTATTATGGCTCATATTGCTGTAAATATTGATTATCCAGAATATGATGATGCCACAGAGTTAACTAATTCAATTATTAAACCAGAAATTGAAAGTTTAATTCAAGAAATAAATGATATCTTGAAGTATGCTGATACCGCAAGAATGGTTAAAGAAGGTGTACTAACCGCGATAATCGGCCGCCCTAATGTAGGTAAGAGCAGTCTTTTAAATGCCTTACTTCGGGAAAATAAGGCCATTGTGACCAATATTGCTGGGACAACCAGAGATATTGTTGAAGGAACACTACATCTTGGTGGAATAACTTTAAATTTGGTTGATACTGCTGGTATTCACCACACAGAAGATTTAATTGAAAAAATCGGGGTTGAAAAGAGCAAACAAGCGATCGATAAAGCTGAACTAATCTTAATAGTTTTTGACGGTAGTGAAGAATTAAGAAGTGAAGATTATCAATTATTAGAATTAGTAAAAGATAAGAAACATATTAAAGTTGTAAACAAGATGGATTTAGATTTAAAAATTAACCTAGATGAGTTAGGTGAATGTATCTTAATATCATCAACCAAATACGATGATATTCATCGATTAGAAGAAGCTATTTTGGGGTATATTAATGTAAATGAGTTAAATACAACTGATATGACTTATATTAGTAATGCTCGCCATATATCTTTAATAAAAGAGGCTAAATCGGCTTTAAATGAGAGTTTACAAGCAATAAGTAGCGATGTTCCAATCGACTTCATTGATGTATATCTCCAACAAGCTTGGCATGCTCTTGGAGCAATTATGGGTGAAGTATCAGATGATGATATCATTAGTGAGTTGTTCTCTAAATTCTGTTTAGGGAAATAAATTTAGAGAAATTCAAATAACATTAACTATATTTTTGACAATTAATTTAAGAACGACTATAATATAAGAAAGCGTTGAAGAGGCGAGTAGGTAAAACCATCTTTCCAGAAGTGATCTAAGGATAGTGAAAACTTAGAAGAGATCTTTACTGAAAAACACCTCTGAGCGGTAGAAGAAATTTATTATAATATAAAAAGTAGAACTACCCGTTTTTCCGCGTTAAGGATTTAAAGTGCAACCTATTTTAGGTTGAACTAAGGTGGTACCGCGATTGAAATTCGTCCTTAGGCTATTTGCCTAGGGATTTTTTTTATAATTAAGGAGGATAATATGTTAGTCAGTGTAAAAGAATTATTTAGAAATTGTGAAAAGTATGAAAGGAAAGAAGTAATAGTTCAAGGTTGGATTAGAACCAATCGTGATCAAAAGGAATTTGGTTTTATCAATCTAAACGATGGTAGTTTCCTTGAAAACATTCAAATTGTATATGATCATACTTTAAACAACTTTAATGAAGTGAAAAAATTCAGAGTTGGCTGTGCCTTAACCATCAAAGGTAAAGTAGTTTTAACGCCAACAATGAAACAACCGTTAGAAATTAAAGCAGAAGAAATAATCTTAGAAGGAGATTCTCCAGAAGATTATCCAATTCAACCAAAGCGACATACTCGAGAATTTTTGCGCGAAAAAGCTCACTTACGTGCTCGAACCAATTTATTTAGTGCAGTCTTTAGAGTACGTAGTATGTTAGCTTTTGCTATTCATGAATACTTCAATAAAAATGGTTTTGTTTATCTCCATTCACCAATCATCACCGCAAGTGATGCTGAAGGAGCAGGCGAAATGTTCCAAGTTACCACACTAGATTTAGATCAAATTGCTAGAGATGGTAAATATGATTATAGTGAAGACTTCTTTGGAAAAAGCGCTAATCTCACTGTTTCTGGCCAATTAGAAGCGGAAACCTTTGCTTTGGCCTTCAAAAAGGTATATACATTTGGCCCAACCTTTAGAGCAGAAAAATCAAATACAGCTCGTCATGCATCCGAGTTTTGGATGATTGAACCTGAAATTAGTTTTATCAGTTTAAAAGAAAACATGGAGATTGCGGTTGATTTACTAAAATATGTCGTTAGATATATATTAGAAAACGCCAAAGAAGAAATGGATTTCTTTGATACCTTTGTTTCCAAAGGCAAAAAAGAACAACTAGAAAAGCTATTAACTTCAGATGTAGCTGTCTGTACACATCGCGATGCCATTACCATTTTAAAAGAAGCTAACGTTAAATTTGAAAACAGCCCAGAGTATGGTGCTGATTTAGCGACAGAACATGAAAAATATTTAACAGATGTTCACTTTAAGGGTCCGGTTTTTGTCATCGATTGGCCAAAAGATATCAAAGCATTCTATATGCGCTTAAATGATGATAATGAAACCGTAGCAGCAATGGACCTTTTGGTTCCAGGAGCTGGTGAACTTATTGGCGGTTCTCAAAGAGAAGAGCGTCTAGACTATTTAATTAAACGAATGGAAGAATTAAATGTACCAGTGGATGAATTACAATGGTATTTAGATCTTAGACGTTATGGTGGCGTAAAACATGCTGGATTTGGGGTTGGCTTTGAACGCCTAATTATGTATATCACTGGCGTGGAAAACATCAGAGATGTTATTCCTTATCCACGAACACCAAATAACTGCGAATTCTAATAAAAAAACTTCTAAGAAGGATTTAACCTTTTTAGAAGTTTTTTATTATTCATCATCTATATTTTGGCTTTCTTCGTAATAATCTAAGAAACTTTCTTTTTTGCCGTCCTTTTGCCAACCTAAAATAGTGTTCATATTGACATTTTGGGCACTGCGGAAGATGGAGATATCAACATTATCATGGATTTGTTTGAGGTTGGCGATTAGTTCTTTCATTTCTCTTCGCTTTGAAGGTAAGTTTTCTTGAGTTACTCGACAACCACAAGCCATAGCATTTAGTTTAGTAAACTTGATCCATCTAATAATGTTTGCTTCTTTAATGTATACCATTGGTCTAATAAGCTCCATTCCTTCAAAGTTGGTGGCTTTTAGTTTTGGTAGCATGGTACTAAAGGTCCCGCCATATAATACATTCAAAAGTGTAGTTTCAATAACGTCATTAAAATGATGAGCAAGTGCAATCTTATTACATCCCAAATCTTTCGCAAATTGATATAAGAAACCACGACGCATCCGAGCACATAGGTAACATGGGTAATCACGATTCATTTTTTCGGCAGCTTCAAAGATATTAGAGTCTCTTATAATAAGAGGTATATCTAGTTTTTCCGCATTTTCTTTGAGTGCTTGTAAATTTTCTTCACTATAACCAGGGTTCATTGCGATAAATTCTAATTCAAACTTATATTGACCATGACGATGTAATTCTTGAAATAATTTAGCGAGTAAAAGGCTGTCTTTTCCACCAGAAATACAAACTGCTATCTTATCATTTTCTTGAATTAAATCAAATTCGGTTATGGCTCGAATGAAAGGACGCCATAATACATTACGATATCTTTTTATAAGGGCTTTTTCAATATCTATTATTCTCATAGTATTCATAATAAAAGGATCGAATACGACCCTTTTTTACTTCTTCTTTTTGATTTTAGTTGGTTTAGGAAGCGCTGGAGTAGTTTCTTCTTCAGTGGTCCAGATTAGATAGAATAAGTAACTTAAAGCCCCGGAAATTACTAAAGCAACTGCACTAATCCATAAAACTGTTGGCCAAATAAAGGCATTGTAACCCTTACCAAATTTTAAAGCATCGCCACTTAAACCAGTAGTGATAGTTGATCCTTCATTATTCATCATATTTTCAAATGTTTTAGCATTTTTGATGATATTGGTTAATTTGAAACCAGATTCAGTGCCAAATAGAGTTTCTTTATATTCAGATGAAGAATCTAATAGATCTATTCTAAAGGTGATTGTATTATCATCGCCTACTTCAGACACATTATAAAAGTTAAATGTATAAGCATAGGCTTCATAGTTTTCATCTTCTTCTAAGTCTTCAGGTCTAATTTCGGCCTCAGAATCGGCTACTTCATAAAATGTTGAGAAGGAAGCGGTTAATCGGTCTTCATCATCTTCTTCTAATGTTGCTAAGTCAAGATCCTCATTCGCATAAATTACTTTTAATTCAGCGGCACGGTTAATGTCAACTTCCGTGAAATCAATCGCATAAATAAAGCCTGTATAAAGTACGGTATTAGCATTAGGCATAACATGACTAAAGATTGCTAATTTAAATCTACCATGTTCATCTATATGATTAACAACAGGAACTGTGTTGTAATAAGCAGATCTTAACTTGATTGAAGATGTAAGTTTTTCAAGCATTGTATTACCGTATTCTTTTTCTAAATAGTAGTCTTCCCATTTAGATTTGTTACCCATTATATCATCGGGGTCGTTGTAGGCGTAGTTAGCAATAAATCCAGTTATTACTAGAGGGATAAGGATACATATTACTATTCCTATTATTTTTGATGTTTTCACAAACATTCCTCCTTTTTTAGTCTTTTCAATTATAACACTTCATTATTTTATTTTCAATTTATTTATTCACTTTTATACTAAAACTTAACAATTTTGAATTCAGAAAAATAATTTAAAAATTCTTTTTAGATTATTTTAATTTCATAAAAATACATTTTATACATTTTTTTGCTTTTTCTATTGACATAAAATACATTATAAGTGTATAATATAGTAAAGGAGGTAATTAATGATGAAAATTGATTGGATACCTCGCCGAGAGCATGATGCATCAGTAACTCTTTATGAAAATAACATTACTTTAAGTAAGGTGGCAGCGAATTACTTTACAGATGCTTATAAAGTTTTGGTGGGGATTGACAAAGAGAAAAATCGTATTGTGATTAAAAAAGTGAGTCGTGAGGAAACTCTTCGTGGTGATATTAATAAAAGTACCCTACACAATATCTCAATCAAGTTAAGTTATGGACGAATTACCGGTAAATTACTTATGAATGAGATATCAGAAAAATTAAATCTTGATTTCGACAAGAAAAAATCTTACAAATACAACGCAAAATGGTATAATGCTGATAAGATGTTAATTGTTGAAACAGAAGAGGAGGTAAAGTAATGCCAGTTGATCAAATATTAATGCTTGTTTTTTGGACATTAGTAATTATCGCAACATTTATTGTCGAAATTGAGACAGCGGGCCTTGTTTCTATTTGGTTTACCGCTGGAGCAATCGCGTCTTTGATTGCGGCTGGTTTTGGTGCTAGCATTGGCGTTCAAATTTTGATCTTTATTGTGGTATCCGCGTTACTAATACTTCTAACAAGACCACTATCAAAAAGATTTATGAATACTTCATTCATAAAAACAAATGCTGATCGATATGTGGGAATGATTGGAGAAGTAACCAAAGAAATTCCGAATGATGGTACCAGAGGAGAGGTCAAAGTAGATCATGTTTATTGGAGCGCTTATACGACTGGTAAAACAACTTTACCAATTGGTACAAAAGTCATTGTGCAGGACATTGTTGGCAACCGATTGTTAGTTGCTAAAATTGAGGAAAAAGAATTATAAATTAAGGAGGAGAAAAAATGTTAAATCTTTTAAACTTTGCCGCTAACGGAGGCGGAACTACAGTTATTATCATTTTGATAATTTTATTAGTAATCTTTATTATCATAGCTCTTTCAAGTATAAGAGTTGTTCGTCAATCAGAAGCTGTTATTGTTGAACGTTTAGGTCGTTATCACACAACTTGGAATACCGGTATTCACTGGTTAGTTCCATTTATTGATCGAGTTAAAAGATATAGAAGTCATGGTAGCTTTGGATTTCAAAATTTTGTTAATTTAAAAGAACAATTACGCGATTATCCGCCACAACCAGTTATCACTAAAGATAACGTTACTATGCAAATTGATACGGTCGTTTATTTCCAAATCACTGACCCTAAGTTATTCTCATACGGAATTGAAGACCCAGAAGCAGCATTAGAAAACTTAACTGCAACCACCCTTCGTAATATCATTGGGGAACTTGAATTAGATGAAGCTTTAACAAGTCGTGATTTAATTAACAATAAAATGAGAATCATCCTTGATGAAGCGACTGACCCATGGGGAATTAAAGTTATTCGTGTTGAAGTTAAGAATATCCTTCCTCCAAAAGATTTGCGTGATGCCATGGAAAAACAAATGCGCGCAGAACGTGAACGAAGAGAATTGATTTTAATTGCTGAAGGGGAAAAACGTTCTGAAATCCTTAAAGCTGAAGGTTTCAAACAAGCACAAATTTTAACTGCTGAAGCTAAAAAAGAAGCAATGATTCGTGAAGCCGAAGGGCAAGCCGAAGCTATTCTAAGAGTTAATGAAGCAACTGCTCAAGCTCTTGAATTGATTAAAAACGTTGCTGTTGATAAAGGCGTGTTAACTCTAAAAGCTTATGAAGCATTGGTTGAAATGTCAAAAGGTC
>DUOG01000044.1 GCA_012838945.1 Acholeplasmataceae bacterium
ATGGTGGAATAGAGGGGAGTCGAACCCCTGTCCAAACTAGATCCTGCATCGACTTCTACATGCTTATTTTACTTGTATCATTTAATCTATTAGTGACAAGTAAACGAAACACTAATAGACGATTCCTTAAATTTAGATAATTAAGTCAGGAAACCCTTAATTACCATAGTCTATCAATCTTGCCCATCTTAGAAAGTATAGACACCTTTCTAAGTGAGTGCTTGCTTTAATTAATTACTTAATTAAGCAGCGTATACGTAATTGTTGTTTGCGGTTAATTTAAACCTCGGCGTTTTTACATGCGCAACCATGGCATGCTATCTTTGCCAAACCTTAGCCTGTCGAAACCAAAACTATCCCATATATATATAGTATATCATAATCTTTTTATTATGACAATACTTTTTTACTTAAAGATAAAAGCCTTCATTAGAAGGCTTCTTTATTAAATAAGATACTTTAACTTGTTGTTTAATAGTATTGATACTAGGTCTACAATATAAAATATTGGGGCAATTAATATATTTAAGATTGCTAGTAAAATTTGATTTTTTTCAATTCTAATAATTACTCCAAAAATAATGTTGGTAACTGGTATAATCGCAAAGATTATACTCAATAATCTACCAAACCCAAAATAACCTTTCTTGCTCATTGTTATCCTCCTAATTTTTATTTTATTTCTACAACACTATTTTACCACTAAAATAATAATTCCAACGAGTAAATGCATATAAAAAAATAAAAAGGTCAACGAGTGACCTATTTTTTTGCTTTTTCTGCACGTTTAAGGAACTTGTCAATTCGTCCAGCTGTTTGAACAAATTTTTGTTCGCCAGTGAAGAAAGGATGACAATTAGAGCATGTGTCAACACGGACTTCAGGTTTTGTTGATCCTGATTCGAATTCGTTTCCGCATGATACACAAACAACTTTTACTTTATGATATGTTGGGTGAATTCCTTTTTTCATTTTAATACTCCTTCCGCCATAGTTTCTTGCAAACTATAGTAAGTTTTATTTGCACTCAATTATTATACCAAATTTTTAATTTTTAGTCAACAAAATAATATCATAATATCTTATATATAGTATGAGATATAATTATATTTTTAATCATAAATTTAACAAAAGAAAGGACCTAGCTTTTAACTAGGTCCTTTGATCTTTTTTAATTATCTTCTAGTAAAGTACTTAAGATTGCTTTAGTCAAGGTTGATGTAGTATTGATTTCATCCAATACAAGTGCTTTATCATATGCACTTTCTGCTTCATAGAAGTCGATGAATAATTGTCCTTCAACTTCGTAATTAACAGTTGACATATCTAATCCTTCGAGTGGAGATGGTTTATCGATGCCATTAGCATATGCAATAATCGCAGGGAAGTATGCATCTGCAAAATCACGATTTGGATCTCCAAGAGCTGCGTTGTATGACTTGATATAGTTACCTACAACAAGACCTTGTTCTTTATCATCTGGACTTAAGAATAATGCACGAGTTTCGTTACCGAAGTCAATTAACTTACCAACGTTAAATGCATTATCTCTTAATACTGCTTGGTCGGTATAATCATATAGTAATTCACCATGATCATCTCGTGGATTGTGTTCTCCAAGAACAGTTTGTAACTGTTCATTATATAACTTACCAAAGATTTGAGTAGCTACTTCACCAGTGCTTGCTGTTAGCATAATGTTTTCAATCTTATCACCTTTCAAGGATGAAAGTTTGAAGTCAGCTCCAGTGAAATCACCAAAGTCGTTATATAGAGTATTTAGAACACCAAGTTCTAGAACCCAATCAACACTCAATGTATCGATATTATCAAGATCTACGTATCCCATAAACTTGTCATTTAATTGCTCTAGTGAGTTCTCAACAATTAGATCAATGTTGTAACCTAAGATGACAGAGTCTTGGATAGTATTGAGTAATGTACCAACTTCTTCGTGTTTTTCAATTCCTACAGGTTTGATTGCCTTAAGTTCTTTTAGAGCTTTAACTAAAGTAGTTATTTCATCATCCCATGCCGCTGTATCAGCTGGAAGGTTAGTGAAATCAGCTCCCGCAAGAATACTTTCTGGATCATCAACTTCTAAGATTGATGGAAGGTTATTGATGTCGAAGATTCGGCTGTAGTTCATATCTCTTAAGATTAAACCTAATTTATCGATGTCTTCGTCTTCTGAATCTTCCATATCGAAGTTGTTGAGATCAAAGTCAGCAGTCTTAGCAAGTAGGCTAGATAAGTTCACGATTTCAATTGCCCATTCATCTTTGTCAGCCATTTCACCATCGATTTGATCTGTGAACCATTCTTTTTCCCAACTTGTTAAATTAGATACTTCTAAAGATTCATGAATCATTTGAGGTAACATTTCTCTTAACAATGTTGAGTTATTAACATTGTGTAATAAGTCAGCAATTGCTGCTTGGTCTTTGCTGCCAGCAACTCGTTCACCCATATCTGCTAATGAGGATTCGCCAGCATCATTACCAAAGGCAGTGTAAATGTTATTCAACGTTGTTAATTCATTAATCCAGTTTATGTCAACTAGACTATGTTTATCTAAGTCAACATAATTATTGAAGTTAGCATCTAATGTTTTAGTTGCGTTACGAACGATGGTATCGAAATTAGGACTAATAATTGTTGAAAGTTTCATTGATTCAAGTACAGTTCCAATTTCAAGATACTTATCGATAGTAATTGGCTTAGCCGCGTTGTATTGTTTTAATGTTGTGACTAGTTGCTCAATTTCAATGTCCCACGCTTCTTCAGTTTCTGGTAAGTTAGTGAAGTCAGTATCATATAGGATACTATTTTCATCTGTTACTTCTAGAACACTACTGATATTGTTAATATCAAGAATTCGGCTACGATTCATATGAGTTAGGATTCGACCGATAGTATCAATGTCAGCATCGCTGGCAGTTTCGATGTTAAAGTTATTAACATCGAAATCTGCAGATTCAGCGATTAAGCCAGCAAGGCTATCAATTTCAAGATCCCACTCTTCTTTACTAGCCATTACGCCATCCTCACCAAGTTGAGCAGTGAACCAATCATCTTCCCAATCGGTTAGATTAGCCGTAACTAGAGCTTCGTGGATCATCTTTGGCAACATTTGTCGCACAAGATCAGAGTTATTTACATTGCGGAGTAAGTCAGCTATTGCTTCTTCATCACCGCTATTAGCGATACGATCGCCTAGGTCAGTGAATGATGATTCGCCAGCATCATTACCAAAGGCAGTGTAAATGTTATTTAATGTTTCAAGTTCAACTTCCCAATCGATAGCATACAAGTCAACTTTATCGATATCAACATAACTATTGAAGTTTTCATCAATTTGAGTTGTAGCATTATCTACGATCAATTCAATGTTCGGACTAATAATAGTCGATAACTTCATAGTGTTGAGTACCTTACCAATAGCTTGGTAGTTTTCCATGCTAATTGGTTTAGCTAAATTGTATTCTTTAAGGATTTGAACTAAGATATCAATTTCAGCATCCCAAGCTTCTTTAGAGTCAGGTAGATTAGTGAAGTCAGCACCGTATAAGATACTATTCACATCATCAACCTCTAGAACGCTAGTAACATTATTGATGTCAATAATTCTACTATTGTTCATGTGCTTTAAGAGGCGTCCAATGGTATCAATGTCAGCATCAGTTGCATTTTCAATATCAAATTCATTGATATCGAAGTTTGCAGCTTCTGCGATCATTCCTGCTAAACTGTCAATTTCAGCGTCCCACTCTTCTTTACTAGCTATTACGCCATCTTCACCAAGTTGAGCAGTGAACCAGTCATCTTCCCACTCAGTTAAGTCAGCAGCTACTAAAGCCTCATGGATCATCTTCGGTAACATTTGTCTAGCAAGATCAGAGTTGTTTACATTGCGGAGTAAATCAGCGATTGCTTCTTCATCTCCACTATTTGCGATTCGGTCAGCTATATCAGCAAATGATGATTCGCCGGCATCACTACCGAATGCAGTGTATATATTATACACTGTTTGAAGTTCAACTACCCAATCGATAGCATAGAGGTCTACCTTCTTGATATCGATATAAGAGCTGAAATTATCATCAATTTGAGCTGTTGAGTTTTCGATAATTAGTTCAAGGTTTGGTCCAATGATAGTAGATTGTTTCATAGTGTTGAGTACTTTACCGATTTCTGCATGTTTTTCAATGGCTATTGGTCTAGCAGCATTGAATTCTTTGAGGGCTTGAACTAAGATATCAATTTCAACTTCCCATTCAGCTTCAGTGGTTGGAAGGTTACTGAAGTCGGCTCCGTATAG
>DUOG01000141.1 GCA_012838945.1 Acholeplasmataceae bacterium
GCACTGAAGTCGCCCCCCGCACGGGGGCGTGGATTGAAACACTGGGCGATCACGTCGCGCAACTGGGCTGTTATGTCGCCCCCCGCACGGGGGCGTGGATTGAAACACATATTCGCAGGCCGTCGAATTCACCCGCCCCGCGTCGCCCCCCGCACGGGGGCGTGGATTGAAACAGGAAGAAATTGAGCGCATACAAGCCGAGCACTCTGTCGCCCCCCGCACGGGGGCGTGGATTGAAACTCAACTGGTACAAGTCAACGCTCCGGACAAGACTGTCGCCCCCCGCACGGGGGCGTGGATTGAAACACCAGGAAGCGGCGCAAGTGCTGGCTGAAAATGCGGTCGCCCCCCGCACGGGGGCGTGGATTGAAACTAATCTACCGTCCACACCCTGCCCCGGCGGTTCTGTCGCCCCCCGCACGGGGGCGTGGATTGAAACGTTATTTTTCTGGCAGCGGCGTTTTTAACCCGGGGTCGCCCCCCGCACGGGGGCGTGGATTGAAACCGTGGCAAAATATCCGATGGGCTGGCGGACCTGCGTCGCCCCCCGCACGGGGGCGTGGATTGAAACAGTCTTGGTAAGGCCGCGGCTGGCGGCTTGCTCGTCGCCCCCCGCACGGGGGCGTGGATTGAAACATTTTCGTCATCTGGGCTCTCTCCACCCGGAGCAGTCGCCCCCCGCACGGGGGCGTGGATTGAAACCCGTGCCGCAGCCCCATGCGCAGGAACTGGGGCGTGTCGCCCCCCGCACGGGGGCGTGGATTGAAACGAAGTTTAGCTTGGTCGAACGTCACGCGCACTGCCGTCGCCCCCCGCACGGGGGCGTGGATTGAAACGCCCCAGACAATGTTGCACAGGTAGTCATTACCGTCGCCCCCCGCACGGGGGCGTGGATTGAAACTCGTGTGTTATGGTGTATATGGGCCTCCCAGGCCCTAGTCGCCCCCCGCACGGGGGCGTGGATTGAAACTTTTAAGGGGCGGCCTTTTTAATACCCAAAATGGGGTCGCCCCCCGCACGGGGGCGTGGATTGAAACCCTAATCGTGATTATCCGGTTGTTTACCGCCGGCGTCGCCCCCCGCACGGGGGCGTGGATTGAAACGCTCCCAGCAAAACCATGCTCTTGAAAAGGTGCTCGTCGCCCCCCGCACGGGGGCGTGGATTGAAACGCGAATAACCTTGTCCTGAGAGACTTCGAGCCGCGTCGCCCCCCGCACGGGGGCGTGGATTGAAACGGGATCATCCTGGAGCATATCGCGGAAAAGCACAGTCGCCCCCCGCACGGGGGCGTGGATTGAAACATTGTGGCCGGGAAATAAGGGTGGCAGCATGAGTGTCGCCCCCCGCACGGGGGCGTGGATTGAAACATGCTATTGCAAACCAAACAACTTGCTTGATGATGTCGCCCCCCGCACGGGGGCGTGGATTGAAACCCGTAGCCTCTACCGCTACGGCCTTAATTCCATCAGTCGCCCCCCGCACGGGGGCGTGGATTGAAACCTTTGCGAACTGGTCTATTTTTCTGATCTTCGCCGTCGCCCCCCGCACGGGGGCGTGGATTGAAACCTCCCACGCTCGAGACATAACATCAATATACCGGTCGCCCCCCGCACGGGGGCGTGGATTGAAACTTATGAAGGCATGAAAGCCACGCAGTTCAAGCCGGTCGCCCCCCGCACGGGGGCGTGGATTGAAACGGCGCTATCCACCAGCAAGCCGCGCAGGTGCTGGCTGTCGCCCCCCGCACGGGGGCGTGGATTGAAACTATCCAGTCTGTATTAAAAGGCACTGTAAATTGTCGCCCCCCGCACGGGGGCGTGGATTGAAACCATAGTAGCTAGTACATAACAAGGCCGCGCCCTGTCGCCCCCCGCACGGGGGCGTGGATTGAAACTTTAGCCGCTCCATTTTCCGGCTGTGCTCTTCGTGTCGCCCCCCGCACGGGGGCGTGGATTGAAACACCTTATCCCACAACGGACCGGCCCAACCCAAAACGTCGCCCCCCGCACGGGGGCGTGGATTGAAACCTTTACCGAATCCCAAAAGTTACTAGCCCAAGTTGTCGCCCCCCGCACGGGGGCGTGGATTGAAACGCCATGGTGCCTGCGCCAGGCTTCGAGCGTGTCCCGTCGCCCCCCGCACGGGGGCGTGGATTGAAACTCGCAAAGCGATCGCCTCTCTCTTTAGATACGTTGTCGCCCCCCGCACGGGGGCGTGGATTGAAACAGGGTGACGGGGGCAAGAGATTTTCACCCCGGCACGGTCGCCCCCCGCACGGGGGCGTGGATTGAAACACCCTCCCTGTGTGGTAATCTCGCTCGCTGTCTGTCGCCCCCCGCACGGGGGCGTGGATTGAAACTGCCCCACCGCCAGATATGCCCCGTCCGGCGAGAACGTCGCCCCCCGCACGGGGGCGTGGATTGAAACCTTGTTAAACAGCCTAGTAATCTCGGCGTTGAAAGTCGCCCCCCGCACGGGGGCGTGGATTGAAACCGCTATCTCTTATCTATCTATAGTATACCCGCCATGTCGCCCCCCGCACGGGGGCGTGGATTGAAACGCCTCCGGAACGAATCTGATATGTCCTGGGGCGAGTCGCCCCCCGCACGGGGGCGTGGATTGAAACATCAACCCCGGCGCACTGTGCAGACTTAGCGCTCGTCGCCCCCCGCACGGGGGCGTGGATTGAAACACGCCGAATCGACCGTAACTGACAAGGGCGAAGTCGTCGCCCCCCGCACGGGGGCGTGGATTGAAACCTTAATCCGCTCCGCCTTGGACGAGTCGAACCAGTCGCCCCCCGCACGGGGGCGTGGATTGAAACTGCCTACTTGCCATCAAGCTGGCAAGCGTGGTAACAAAACCATCTTGTTCCCGGTTAGCACCGGTAGATTAAGCGCTAAGGTTAAGCCGTAGCTGTGATATAAGGGCAAGACGGACAGAAAAATCTCTTCGCCATTTTTCAGATCGGGGGCCCAGGCTTTCAGCTGCAAGGCGTTGGCCAGCAAGTGGCGGTGCTGCAAGATTGCGCCCTTGGAGA
>DUOG01000045.1 GCA_012838945.1 Acholeplasmataceae bacterium
TGATCCTTTTAACGGAAGCGGGACAACCGGTATTGCTGCCTATAGTCTAAATAGAAGATATATTGGTATGGATTTAGAAAAAGAGTATTTAGAACTTACAAAAACACGCTATAATATAATAAAGGATCAGGTGATTATATGAAAAGAAATTTTAATGAATGGTTAAATAAGTTTATTGATAGTGTGGCTGATTGGAGATATTATACTGACTTTCCAAAAGTATATAATAATGTTGATGCCATTAAGGTGGAGTTAAATTTATTAAATAGTTTGATTAACTCAAAAGATATTGAGAATGACTTTAGAAACTTAGTGGCTAAATACCCAGAAGTATTGAAAGCTGTTCCAATCTTAATAGCTAAGAGAGGAAGCGAAGTTAGAGTAGTTGATAAAGGTAAAGATAAAAACTTTAATTTTAATAAGTTAAACTATACTACTGATGACTATGTATATTTCATGGATAAGACTGGTCTTTTTGATTTACTATCAAATCATATTATTTCCGATCTTTTAGATTATGTTAAAGGTGTTGAAGTAGGCCTTGATAGTAATGCAAGAAAAAATAGAACTGGTAAGGCAATGGAAAACATTGTGGAATCCTTCATAGTTGATGCAGGATTTATTAAAGATGTTAATTACTTTAAAGAAATGAGAACATCAGAAATACGAGATAGATTTGGAATAGACTTACAACTCGAGTCCCTTGACGAAAGTAAAGCAGAGAAGAGGTTTGATTTTGTTATAAAATCCAAAACTACTGTTTATGCGATTGAAGTTAACTTTTATTCTGGCGGGGGATCTAAATTAAATGAAACAGCTAGAAGTTATAAAATGTTAGCCCAAGAAGCGAGCACAATACCAGGATTTAAATTTGTGTGGATTACTGATGGCATTGGATGGAACACTGCCCGAAGAAACCTAGAAGAGACATTCGATGTATTAGAAGATATTTATAACATCAACGATTTAGAAAGTGGAATTTTATCTAAAATAATAAAATAAAAGTAAAAACGGTCACTCCTAAGTACTATATAGTATAAAGGAGTGATTTTTTGTTATATTTAGGTGACTGTATAGAAGTAATGAAGGAGTTAGAAAGAAACAAGGTTGATTTAATTTTTGCGGATCCGCCTTATTTTTTATCAAACGATGGCCAAAGCATTAGAAGCGGTAAAGTGGTCTCAGTTAATAAAGGTGATTGGGATAAAAAAGAGAATTATGATAATGTTGACTCTTTTACATACAGCTGGCTAAAAGAGTGTCATAGGATTTTAAAATATGATGGAACAATATGGGTTTCAGGAACACACCATAATATCTTTGATATTGAAAAAAACATGAAGAAAATAGGGTTTAAAATTATCAATATAGTCATCTGGCATAAAAGTGATCCACCACCGTTGATTTATAAAAATAAATTTAGATTCTCCTATGAATTTATTATATGGGCTAAAAAAGGTGGCAATCATTATTTTAATTATGATGAAATGTACAGTGTAAATAATCAAGAAATGGAAGATGTGTGGCTAATGGATGCAGTTCAAATGAGTGAAAAGAAACATGGTTATCACCCCACACAAAAGCCAGAA
>DUOG01000046.1 GCA_012838945.1 Acholeplasmataceae bacterium
GAGAATTTATGATATAAGTCAGGTTAGGTTTTTACTTTGGTTATCTACAAAATAGAGCATATAATATATTACTTTGGTTAAGCATCAAGGATTTTACACTTGATGCTTATATAATTAAAATAATTTCTGGATTTTATCCTAATGATAAAAGGCTGTATGAAGTCTATTCTTTGGCTTCTCAAAAAGGAGTTCCGGTATTTATTCATTCGGGAATAAAGGCGTTAGAATGGCAGAGGATGGTATTCAATAATCCAATTATAATTGATGATATTGCTACAAGTTTCCCAGATTTAAGAATAATTATAATGCATGCAGGGTATCCATGGACAAAAGAAGCGTTTACTGTAGCTCGGTTAAATAAAAATGTTTTTCTGGATATAACATTTTTAGATGTCATTGATTATACTTTTGAAGAGGGCATTTTGGAGTATATAGTAAAAAAAGCTTCTAAAATACTTGGAGCCTCTAAGATTATTTGGGGCTCTGAAGGTAAATATTTAAAACTAAACATGTATATGGATGAAGGTATTGTTCGTATTAAGAAAAACTTAGAAGAAATCATAACATACAAGTTCCTGTCATCGAAGGAAAAGGAAATGGTTTTATTTGATAACTTTAACAACCTATTTGAAGATAACTTTAGTATTTAAATATTATTAATAGGAGGTGTTAATCTTTGAGATTTAAGGATAAAGTGGTCATAGTAACAGGAGCAGGTGCAGGCATAGGCAAAGCCTCGGCAATAATGTTTGCAGAAGAAGGAGCAAAGGTTGCAGCCTTAGCTTATTCATTAAGGGGTAAAGAAGAAATCCTAAAAACATTTAATAAAATTGGAGCAGAAGGAATCTTTCTTAAGGCAGATGTATCTAATACCGAAGATGTACAAAAAGCAGTCAATTATGTAATTGAAAAATTTTTGGTAAGATAGATATATTAGTGAATTGCGCTGGAGTTGTCATACCCGGTAGGATTGACAATACAACTGATGAAGACTGGGATAAAACTATGAATGTCAATGTAAAAGGTGTATTCTTAATGTCTAAATACGTAATTTTAGAAATGCTGAAAGAGAAAAGTGGGATTATTGTAAATGTCTCTTCTTCTGTTGCAATTAAGGGAGTTAAAGATAGAAGTGCTTATACTGCTTCAAAAGGTGCCGTACTCGCATTAACAAAATCAATGGCAGCTGATTATATTGATCAGAATATTAGAGTAAATTGTGTTTGTCCTGGTACAACTGAAACTCCTTCTTTGATTGATAGAATAAGTGCATTTAAAGATCCCGAGCAAGCCAGAAAGGATTTTATTGATAGACAACCTATGGGAAGGTTAGGGAAACCATCAGAAATAGCTAGAGCTATACTATTTGTAGCAGATGATGAAGTATCATTTATGAATGGGGCTGCAATTATAATAGATGGAGGTATGACCATATAAGTATTTTGTAAAAGAGAATTTCTTTAACTACAATAAATATGGTTGAAATTATTTTATTATACAAAGGTAAATGGGCAGAATTATGTTTATTATTTATTAAATTGGTTATTTACTAAAAAAATGGGCTTAGATACTAAATAATAAAAGGGGTTTATTTATGAATGAACTTATAAGAAATATATCAAATTATGGAATTGTTCCTGTTATTAAAATTGATAATATAGATAAAGCAGTTCCACTTGCAGAAACTTTAATCAGTGCTGGGCTGCCTGTAGCAGAGGTTACCTTTAGGACAGTTCAAGCAGAGGCATCTATAAGGTCTATTGTTGAAACTTATCCTGATATGTTGGTAGGAGCAGGAACTGTTTTATCTGTCGAACAGGTAGACAAAGCTGTAGATGCAGGTGCTAAGTTTATTGTTACTCCTGGCTTTAACCCTAAAATTATAAGGTATTGTATTAATAAAGGAATTACGATTATTCCGGGTACTTCTACAGCAAGTGATATGGCAGCTGCGTTAGAAATGGGATTAGAAGTTGTAAAATTCTTTCCCGCTGAGCAATCAGGAGGAGTTGAATACTTAAAGGCTGTGGGAGGACCTTATACAACACTTAAATTTATCCCTACAGGCGGTATAAATGCGAAAAACCTTAATTCATACCTTTCGCTAAAGAATGTTGTAGCTTGTGGTGGTTCATGGATGGTAAAAAGCGATTTGATAGATGCAGGAGATTTTGATACTGTTAAGGATCTTACAAGGCAAGCTATTCAAATAATGCTAGGATTCTCTTTAGACCATATTGGAATTAATTGTATCGATTTAGATGAAGCTGATGGTATAGCTAAAAAAGTTTCTAAAATATTTGACTTTGAATACAAGATGGGAAATTCATCAATATTTGTTGGTAAAGCAGTAGAAGTAATGAAATTTCCGTTCTTAGGAAAGAAAGGTCATATTGCTATAAAAACAAATTCAGTTGACAGGGCAATTGCTTATTTAAGTGAAATTGGAATTTCATTTGATGAGAATACTCGAAAGTTAGATTCTAATGGCAAAACAAAGGCTATATATTTATTAGAAGAAATAGGCGGTTTTGCAATTCATTTATTGAATTAGTATCAAGGAGAGTGATATTATGAAGGTATTAACGTTTGGCGAAATCATGCTTAGACTTAAAGCTCCGGGTGTTGAAAGGCTATTCCAAAGTCCTTTGCTTGAGGCTACCTTTGGCGGAGGAGAAGCAAACGTAGCGGTTTCATTGGCTAATTACGGTATAGATGCGGCTTTTCTGACAGTATTGCCAAATAATGTGTTAGGTGATGCCGTCATTAAAGAATTAAGAAGCTTTGGAGTAGACACATCACGAATCTTAAGAGGGAAAGGGCGATTAGGTATTTATTTCTTGGAAGGAGGGGCAAATCAACTTCCAAGCAAGGTTGTTTACGATAGAGATAATTCTGCAATAGCATTGGCAAAACCGGGAGACATTGATTGGGATAAAGCATTTGACGGAATTGATTGGTTTCATATTACTGGCATTACCCCTGCTCTTTCAAATACTGCTATGGAGCTTTCACTAAAAAGCGTAAAAGAAGCAAAGAGTAGAAATATTACAGTTTCCTGCGACTTAAACTACCGTAAAAACTTATGGAATTACGGGAAAAATGCTACCGATGTAATGACTGAATTAGTAAAATATGTAGATGTAGCGGTTGCAAATGAAGAAGATTGTCAAAAATCATTAGGAATAACAAATGATATAAAAGTGGAATGTGGGGAATTAGACAGAAATAAATACAAGGAATTGTCTGATAAGGTTTTAGAATCATATCCAAATATTAAGTTATTAACCATAACTTTAAGAGAAAGCCAGAGTGCAGATATTAACGGTTGGGCTGCATGTCTTAATGACAGAGAAAACTTTTATGTAAGCAAAAGATATGAAATATGCGACATAGTAGACCGGGTTGGAGGGGGAGATTCCTTTGCAGGAGGTTTGATTTACGGATTAAATAAATATAAACACAAAAAAGATGCTTTAGAATTTGCAGTAGCTGCCAGTTGTTTAAAGCATTCAATTCCCGGAGATTTTAATAGAGTAAATATATCTGATGTGGAAAAGCTTTTAGAAGGAGACGGAACAGGAAGAGTTCAGAGATAAATTTATGACGAAGTTTTGAAGTAAGTAATAATGCTCGCTTGCCAAGTATAAATAGTTGTAGTTAATTGTGTATATCGAGTTACTCATTATGATATTTGTATACATTGAGGTTTGTTGCTGTTTTTGAATGCAAGCGAGCATTTTATTTAGGTGATCGCTGTAGTAATTTACTTTATGAAACAACTTATGTTAACTATGTGCAATTGATTGATTAAGATGTTCTTATAGAGTTTTCGTTGTTAGTAAATTA
>DUOG01000047.1 GCA_012838945.1 Acholeplasmataceae bacterium
AAACGAGGATCACCATTGCTTAGAAAAACTATTTGGAATTTAGTCTTAGGATCAATAAGACTTATTCCTCAAATCACAGATTATTATCATCGTAAGAGAGAACAAGGTAAACATCATAAAGTAGCCTCCTTTTAAAATATTTCTATCTTAAAGCATATAGTTATATAGTCAACATCGGATCTTTACCTACTGTATATGACTTGATTAGGCCATATACTAAGTTATCTTCTTCAATCCCTTCAAGTTTCAATACATCTATTACCTCAACTACCATATTAATACTAGCATCATTGATAAGGATAGCTGACCCATCTAGAATGAAGTTAAGATGTTGGAACTTATCAATTTCATCAGAATGATTTTCCCCTAGAGTATTCATCACATCTTCTTGATGGATACTTAAAACACTAACACCAAGCACATCTCCCTTGGTGATGTTTCTCCCCGTAACACTTTGGGCGCCCAATAACATTACAATCTTATCATAATCCACTTGAGTTGCCCAAGCACAAATCATTCCGTATTTATGATTATTTTTCATTAAACATACTGCATTTGCGCCGTAATTAAAAGCTTTCAATCCCATTTTCGTAATCCTTTCTTTATTCTTCCTTTAGGATAATCCTATATTTATAAGAATCCATATATCCCTCACAATATATCTTGTTTTTCTTGATATAATGAGCCAAATTAGGAAAATCCATAATTTTTAGTTCACCATCAATGAATGTATAAGGATATTCATAATCATAACTTTCACCATCATATTCATAGTGAACATGAACAACTTCTTCTTTAAAGGTGTACTTTATGCTTTGAAATTGTTTTTCCAGATTTTCAATTTTTTCAGGAACCAAATCATCTAAGTCTCCCTCAATAACGATTAATGATTTAAAAATAAAAGTTTTGTTTTCTAAAGTTTTAAGTGTACAACTTGAAAGACCAAATAAGATAACAAAAACAAGAGGTGTAATCAATAATTTCTTAAATAATGTTTTTTCTTTTTTAGATCTAATATCTAACATAATCAAACTCCCCACTTTCGATAAATGACAAAATAATAATTGTCTCCTGTAATAAATTTTATCATAAAGTCCTGTATTAAATAAATATTTTTATTAAGAAATTATCATTCATTAAAAAGATAAAAAGGTTTGACATTTATATCAAACCTTTTCCTATGATGAATCGTAAGGATGATATTTAGTTTTTAAATAAGAGCCCTTTGAAAATATGAGATATTTTATTTGACCATTATTTTTGCTGTTTTTATATCAGTGAAATATCTGATATTTTCATATTCAAAATAGCCATAAACAAAGATATCAAATTCATGATCACTGGTTATTTTATTATTCAAAACATTGTTTAAACTATTATGGTAAATAATAAACTCTGTTTCATAGTTCTCATTTCCACTATAACCTAATGACAAAAAGTCACCTTTCTTAACATAAATAACTTCAGGGAATTCTTGAAGTGAATAACCATTAGATCCAATTTCTAAACTAGTACTGAAGAAAGAGTAATCTATTTCATAGGTAGTTTCAAAAATAGGAATATATGTGAAATCATTGATTCTTTCTAATCTTATAAATTCACGTTTAATATTTGTTTTTTCTTCAAACGCTTGGTTAATGTTATCAAAGTAATCAGTAATAGCTTCTAATATATCATCTGGTATTTTAAGTTCATTTAACTCACTATCATAATTAACTTTAATTATTGGAACATCATCATAACCAAAGACTTCTACATATGTGTAGTCATGAATTTTTAAATTAATTGTTTCTTTACCTTTGTAAAAACCTAAATCATAGTGAACTTCGATTTCAACATCTCCCGGTTTTACTGCATATAGATATTTATTATCATAAATTTCTACCAGTTCGCTTTCACTATGCAGTTCATATTTTACATTATCATATCGCTTTCCATTTACATTAATAATTGGGATGAAATTAGTTGAATAAATGAAGGCGGTTGCATCTTCAACACTTACATTAAACGGTATGGTTGACTCATTAAGTTCTACATCAGCTAAAAGTTCGATATCTTCATATACTTTTTCCCCTAGACTTTTTCCATCGGAGCGATAAAAACCATTCAATCGCACCCTATATTCCCCAACCGTGTTATTTAATTCTGCATTGACAATATCTCTTAACATCGCTTCATGATATGAATCGAAAATTGAGCCAAATAAATTTTTACCTTTAGGAACTTCTAATGATATAAGGGTTTTGGTATTTAAGACAACATCTAATTTAACAATATCTTCATTTTCGATTACAATTGGTAAAGAGGGGGTACGGATGATTGACTTTTTCTCTATCGTTTTTCTCTTTGTCTTTTCAACATAAATCAGTTCTGTCAATACCAGTTCATCAACATTATCTTCTTCGGGATAGATTAAAGAACAAAAAATGAAGCGAGGATTATTATGTTCATCGAACCCCCTAGCATATAGCCAAGTTGAAAAAACCTCAAAACCTCTAAATTGTGGTTTTAAATCATAATCTCCTTCAAGAAGCGTTTCATCTATTTCTACTTCTAGATATACCTTTGTTTCTTTTCTAAAAAGAACATACTTTCCATTATGCATTCCAATTTCTTCTGATGGATAACCAATATTAAAATTAAAGTAGATATCATTTACAATTGGAACATTTAACTTGTTTTTCTTTTCAAGCCCATAATATACTAAAAGGATAACAAATAATGTTGTCATTATAATTAACGCACTGGAAATGATCCGAATTATCATTTTGTTTTTGTTTAGTTTTATGTTCTTTTCTACTAATAAACTTTCTGATTTTTTATTTGGGAAAAGAAAATCAGAATCAACACTAAAGAAGTTTGATAATACTTCTATCGAGTCTTCACTCGGTATTCCCAGTCCTGCTTCCCACTTAGCGATAGCACTTCTACTGACATGAATTGCATTTGCTAGAGCTTCTTGGGTTAAATTATTTTTAATTCTTAGATCTTTTAATATGTCTTTAAACTCCATATACAAAACCTCCGTCACCATAATTATATCACTTTAAAATAATTAGTGTTGTTACTCATTGTTACTTTTGATTTTACTGATAAAAAAGATTGATACAGATAATTTTCTGTATCAAACTATTGTTATGGATAGCTTATCCTTATCTAATATCAAGGGTTGCTGTATGAGGAAAATGATCAGAGGCAACTATAGATGGAATATTAGCATCAAGTATATTAATATCTTTACTGACAAAAATATAATCGATTTTTCGGTTAGGATTTACTGATGGAAAACTAAGCAGTTTGGTATTCATTAAAGTATCATTTAATAGTTGATATATTGGAACGAGTTTTGGATGATTTGGTGTCATATTCAAGTCCCCCATTAAAACAATCGGGGTATCAATACTTTTGATAACATTAACCATCGTCTCCACCGCATTAGTTTGTTCACTTTGAGCCAATCCAAAATGAGTAACTAAAGTTGTAAAGCTAGGATTATCGAATTCAGCTTTGATAATGCATCTAGTTTCGTAGAACTCATTAGTGTTTCGCTCAGGATCAGGAATCATGATAGTTTCACAACTCTTAAATTTATATTTAGAAATAATAGCATTGCCATACGGTCTTCCTTTATAATTAATGGCTTTGCCAAAATAAACAAAATAACCCAGCTTCCTCGCAATAATCTCTGCCTGACTTGGTTCATCTACACTTTCACCAAATACTTCATTTAAACCAATGATTTCTGCTTGACACTTCTTTATCGTATCCACCATTAAATTCAAATCAATAACTTGATTGATAAAATCTTTACCATGTTGAATATTAAAACTCATGAACTTTATAACCATAAAAAACACCTAACTTTAATCTTATATTTTACATTGTACCAAACAAAACATCTCAACCAAATAGCTAGAAAACAATTGAAAGAATGATAGTGACACTAACCATTAATACATTGGTAAAGCTGTGCATTATCATAGGATAAATAACGCTTTTAGACTTTTCATAACAATCACCATAAAAATAACCCAAAATTAATGAAGTGATAATTTGGGGAATTGCATAACTAAGGGCAAAAGGTGAGAATGTTATAGAAATATGAGCTAGTCCAAAAATGATTGCGGCGTATAAGTTGGCATAACTTATTTTTTTATTAAGTCTTTTATTAGAAATAAAATATATAAAGACCGTCATCGCAAATGCTCTGAAAATAAACTCCTCTGATGGTCCCGTAAAGAATAGTTGAAAGGACATGTATCCTACAATATTGGTGAAATTATGCTCATAAATGAATGGCTGAAATTGTTTTAATAAAACTAAGAGGCCATTAAACACTAGACAACCAATCGTAAAAATGATCACAAATTTCTTCAAATATGATAACCCTATTTTCTTATCTCCTATTCCTAGATTAAAATTTAAATTAAATCCCTTTCTTAAGAAAATTACGATAATCAAAATCATGAGAGCTTGTAAAGAATGTCTAACCATAAACCAAAGAAATACATTGTCGGGATCAATAGTTGAAAAATCAAATTTATTTGTGATTAGTTTAGCGAGCATTGGAACACCGAGCAATGTTATAGTTAACAGTAAAAATGCGATAATTTTTTTAAAGTTTTTCATATTCTCTTTTTCACTTTCTAATAATCTATTAATGATGTTAAAAAAACCTCAATATGCTATGGAAAATTTTCTCCTATATTATAACAATTTTTACGTTTCTGATTATTTAAAAAGATAAAAAAATGTCCTACATTTTTAATAAGATTTTTTATAATCAACCTTCTTTAAATAATTAAAAAATATATTGACTAAAATAGTCAATATTGGTATAATATAATTATGGAAACACTTGAAAAATTTGAAAAATTAAAACCAGAAAAGAAAACCAAAATTATTAATGCCGGACTTGAGGTCTTTAGTAATTATGGCTATGAGCAAGCTTCAACTGATCTTATTACTCAAAAAGCTCAAATCTCAAAAGGTGCCTTATTTCATTATTTTGAAAATAAGGAAAACTTCTTTATATATCTTTTTAACTATGCATCAGTGGAAATAGCTAATAAAGTAAACCCCGCCCCACCAATTGAAAAAATGGATATCTTTGAATATTTACCATACATTACTAAACAAAAAATAGATTTGATTAAAGAATATCCGTTTTTAATGAACTTTGTTATGAAAGCTTATGAACAAAACTATCATTTACTAAAGGAAAAGGGCAAGATTGACTTTTTTGAGAATTATCAAAATCATTCTAATTATATTCTTCAAGAAATCAACTTCGACACTTTGAATAAAGGAATCTCTAAAGAAACATTTCTATCGTGGGTATCAATGATATCTCAAGGGTTTATCCAAAACTATGTCCAGTTTCCTGAAGAACACCGTAAACGACTAATAAAAGAGTTATTTTTTCTTTTTGATGAATTAAAGAAAAATTTTAGAAAGGATTAAAACAAATGATTATAACCAAAGGATTAACAAAAGACTACGGTAATAACCGAGGAATCTTTGATGTAAGTTTTAGTATTAATAATGGAAGTTGTGTTGGTTTCCTAGGACCTAATGGAGCAGGGAAAACGACTACCATTCGCCATTTACTAGGTTTTATACAAAACTTTGAGGGTGAAGCCTATATCAAAGGTTTAAATTGTAAAACTGAACAAGTAGATATTCAAAAGTATGTTGGTTATTTACCCGGTGAAATTAATTTTATTGATGATATCAATGGTGATGAACTAATTGACTTAATAGCTAAAATGAAAGAATTAAGTGACTTAAGTTATGCCAATCATCTATTAGAACAATTTGAATTAGACCCCAAGATCAAAATAAAAAAGATGAGTAAAGGGATGAAACAAAAGCTTGCAATTGTTATAGCCTTCATGAGTGATCCAGAAATACTCATCCTTGATGAACCATCAAGTGGACTAGACCCTCTAATGCAACAAAAACTGGTCAATTTAATTTTGGAACATAAAGCACGTGGAAAAACCTTCTTCTTATCTTCCCATAGTTTTGAGGAAGTTGAAAAAACATGTGATCGAATTATACTGATTAAAAATGGACACATCGTAAATGATAGTCAAGTTGAAATGTTAAAGAAGGAACAAATTCGCAAATATGATATTAAGTTTGCTAAAGTAAATGAAGTTGAGGATTTTATAAAGAAATATAACATTAGCCAAATAGACAACTTAACAGTAACCATTGAACTTAAAGATTCGATTGAACCTCTAGATACTTTTGATTCTTTAGTAAAGATACTATCTCAATATGAAATTCAAGATATAACAAAAAAAGACTTAAGTTTAGAAGAAATTTTTATGAAGTATTATGGTGATTAATATGATGAATATGGCTTTATATAAAAAAGAAATTAAAAGAAATCTAATGATTTTTATCATCTTTTTAGGACTTATCTCCCTTTATGGAATCATTGTTTCCGCCTTATTTGATCCCAATGTTGAAAACCTCGGATGGATGCAAATGCTCCAAGAGATGTATCCTGAGTTATTAGACTTCATCGGATTCAATGTCATCCATCTTACCGATTATCAATATTTCATTTCCGGTTATCTTTATGGTATGTTGTTTATTCTTTTTGGACTAATTTATGCAAATCTTCTTTCAAATCGTTTAATCTATCGCTATATCGATCGCGGCTCTATCGCTTATTTACTTGCTACACCAAACTCAAGAACCAAAATTATAACCACTCAAGTTAAAGTTTTTGGTACTTATCTATTTCTCTTAGCTTTTGCAATGTTTTTCATAACTGGTGTTTTTGGTGAACTCTTTAATCCTTCTTATGTTAACTTTGGAGAACTATTATACCTAAATTTTTCATTCTTCTTATTGCTTTGTTTTATCAGCGCAATTATGGTTTTATGTCATAGTTTATTCAATGGCAAACTAGCTATAGGCGCTAGTATTGGAATCCCAGTAATTTTCTTTTTTATCAAATTAATCAGCAACTTGGGATCAAAATATAAGTTCGCATCATATTTAACACCATTTAGTTTATTTGATCCAATTGCCTGTATTAATTATGATGTCAAAACATTTATCTATAATGGTATTCTGATTATTCTTACAATTGGTCTTTATGGGATAACCATTTATGGTTTTAAAAACCGGGATTTATCCATTTAACATTAAATATAACAAAAGGTGCTTACCGATGAGGTAAGCACTTTTTCATAATCAAAGTTTTAATTATATCTTTTTCACAGCAACCAATTCGATATAACCCCTTTTACCAATGGGTTCTAGCTGAATCCTTGGATTTTCATGATCCCATTCATAACCGATAAACTCAGGGTTATATTTTTCAATAGCCTTCCAGACTTCCCTTATCGCATCGCGATAGTTTTCTTCGTCAAACGGTTCACCTCTAAATATTAAATACGTTGCTTTGGGTAGAGTTATAACTTCAAATCCTTCTGGAACATCTCCTGAATAATCATAATCCACTTCTACACCTTGTACATATACATTTGTTTTTGGATTACGATATTTTTCTGGTAGCCACATGCATACTGGTTCACCACTGATTGACTTAATGCTTGTAAGGAGCCCCCAGACATCACAGCCTACCTCTTCACCATAACTAAAGTAATCATTTGCTTTAATGCCTCTTTTAATTATTACCTTTCGCTCTGGTTTTTCAATCACCTGAATAAAGACAGTTCTTGATTCACTCATTTCTTGTTTCCTCCTTTTATCATCTTCTTCGATTAAGTAAGGGGTGAATAACCATAAGGGGATAATACTTGAAGCATACTCTTTTGGATTACAACCAAATTCTCTTCTGAAGGCCCTTTGATAACCATCAACACTACCAAATCCCATTTCAAAAGCAATGTCGATAATATGACATTTTTCATCACGAAGTTTCAAAGCTGACTTAGATAACTTCAATCGTCTTATATAATGACTGGGACTCATTTTAAGGTATTTAATGAATAGTTTTCTTGCATACCACGGTGAATAAGAACATGCCCTAGCAAGATTATCCAAAGATATTTCTTCATTGATGTGTTCAGCAATATACTTTTGCATTTGCTTTACTGCTTCAATGTGTTCTTTTATATGAATCACCATCCTTACAAGCACTATTATATCGAAGTATCTATTTTATTTTCTCGACTTTTTTTGCTTAATTATTTTTTTCTTGGATTATAAATGAATTGATTTATCGGGTTTTCATATACACTACCATCATGGTAATATAATCGGTGATATTCCATTAAAATAGGTTTAGTTTGTTTGTTTGAGTTAACGAATAATCCTGCATTTATACCTGCCTCAAGTCCTGCTCTATAGTATCCTTCAGGCAGATAGTGCCATTTATCGCGCATTAGATTCCGCACACTTCGGTCATCTTCAATATAATTTTTGGCGCCAGCAAAAAAGTTGATACTATATTCAACCACTCTTCATATGAATCATCAAAACCTGCTTCCTTGGCAAGCAAATATACCTGATATCTTTTTCTGCGATCCCACCATTTTGATCATGTATAACAAAGCAGCCAACCAAAAAAAAGAAGGTGTCGTCTCAATAGAAATTTCACCATTCCCACCATCAACATAAAAATGGAAAGCATAGCCATAGTCAGCACCACAACCTG
>DUOG01000146.1 GCA_012838945.1 Acholeplasmataceae bacterium
AGCGACTTAGAGGGTATTATTCAGGACGGTGATGGCAATGCCTTCTTAATTGCCGAGTACTGCACTTTTGACTGCCGTTTTGTGTATTTTTATTTTACCGAAAACAGTTTTCCTCTTCCATCGTTGCAAATTGCGTTTTTTCTCCTTCTGGGGTGTACTTTTTCCTCCAACGGTACAGAAGGCTCACACTGATCCCGAGATCACCCGCTATCTCTTTAACTGTTTTGTTGCTCGCATAACTCAGCTTAACCACATTCTTTTTAAACTCGTCGTCATATCGGTGTCTGGTTTTTGACATGGCAAACTACTCCTTTGTCACTTTGTTTTTATCTTACCAGACTATCCGAAATTATAGCACCGACCCAATGTAGAACTGAAACTGGGGAAAAGTACTTGCAAAACACATCCCAGAAGTGGGCGTGGTTCACTATCTTCGCAAAATCATTACTTGCGCTCATTTCACACCTTAAAACTTGCTTGGGTTTCTCGAATAGTTTTCTGAGAAAAATTTATCCACGGCGACCGTGTCAACAAATGGATAACTCTCAGATAAAAGTTTAAAACGAGAATGCCATGCTCGATACCCGTAACCATCTAGATTAGTAGTTGAAGCACTCTCGAAATCCCAGATTATTCGCAAGCAGTACAATAAAAAATCTACTGCTATTTCTGAACCCTGCTCAATCACTTTGGTTTTATCAAAGAATTTCAGCTTATGAAGTTCTGGCAATACTTCGAAACAGAGGTCTAATAGCATTCGACAATCTCTTTTTTGAGACGCCACAATTCCTGAAAAAGCACTTGTCCCAAAATCAATAATATATGGCTCGTGCTTGTCAACTATGACGTTCCCTGAATGTAGATCCCCATGTTTAAAACCAGCCTCATATACTGACATCATAGTCTCTAGTATAGTTTCCATAATTTTAAATCTAAATACTAACTCTTGCGCTTCCTGCAAGTATTTTTTAAGACTTATTCCTGGTATGTACTCTATTCTGGCATAAAAGAAACCGTTTTCAATGTTAGCATCATAAAAACTAGCGATATTAGGAGATTTCACATTTGCATTTTTTACCACTTCCTTACAAAATCGGTTTCTATCAACAGTTTTGCGGTATTTTTTTGGCTTCCATATTTTAACAGCCTCTTGTCTATTCAAAAGAATATTGTATGCAAGAAAAACTATCGCGTTTGCGCCCTCTCCGATTTCTTTAATAAAACACAGATTGGGAAGACGAAATTCTATGTCATTAATAAACAAACCTTTGTCTTTTATCTCAAAAAGCATTGCGCCTTCCTCCCAACACACCTATTTGAAACCCACAACCTTCATTATCAATATTTATAATTGCTGGCGAAACCAAAGGGATTATCCCCATTTAACTATGTCTTTCTTACTTACCAGCCCATCATAAGGTGTTTTTTCTTTTCATAGTTGTCTAGAACTTTGGCGCAGCTTTCCCAATCGACTTTGCCAACATTTACGTGATAGCGCAGCTCGAAGGGATGCTTTTTGGGAACCGCATCAATCTTCTTTTTTGCTTCCTCAATATCGTTCAAGGCAACGTCAATCCAGACATCTTCCAGTACATCAGGGATTTGGCCAAATAGGTTATGAATGTTCTCTAAGCGCTCTGATAATAATTCGTGAACTCTATCTTCAACAGATCCTTTATATCTCATGTTGTATATGAAAACCTCATCATATGCCTGACCGATACGCTGGATGCGTCCTTTCCTCTGTTCCAGCCTGGTCGGATTCCATGGAAGGTCAAGATTTATCAGGGTGCCGAGCGTCTGCAGGTTTAAACCTTCGCTTGCCGCATCTGTACCTACCAACACCCTTAATTCTCTATTTTTGACCATACGCTTAATTTCTTCTTTACTCTTCCGCTCATATACTCCCCCTTTGAACAAACCGGATTTATTCCCGCCGGCATAAATACCTATTTTCTCATCAGGGAGATCGATTGACAGATTTTTTGCAACCCAGTAAGCCGAATCATAATATTGAGAGAAAATAACACAACCACGCTCTATCCAGTTATCTTCCATTAATATTTTTCGAACCAAATTGTATTTCGGATCTCTATCCTGATTAGTATTAATAGTATCAACAAACCTGATCAGGCAATCTCTCTCTTCGACCGACATGTTTTTAAATTCGCCTCTATCTACAGTTTCGTCGCCGCTATATTCATCTTCGTAATCCTCATCATCCACTATGCCCATCCAATCACGAAGCATTTTTTCGGCAGTGTTTTTACCGGCAATCATGGTGCTACCGACTCTCTTTAAAAGAAGGGTTTTGAAGAAGCCTCCCCCTCTTACTCTTTGCTGAAGCAACTCACAAAAATTTTCCGCGTGACTGTATGCTTCTTGTAAATATGGAGGCAATACAATCGCTTCATCATCGGACTCGCCAGATAGTTTAACTTCTATTTTTTTAAGATAAGGCTCGCCGGTTTCCGGATTTATTGTTTTCTCCAAAAAATCTCTGGTTCTTATGACAATATGCCTGACAAACGGGTTGAATTCAGTCATAAAATTACTATCAATAATTCTTTCTATTCTTTTTTGATCAGGTTTACTTAGCTTTTCAATTGCTTCGGGCTTGATTACAAAACCATGGTCATCCATACCTAACTGTTTCCTGATCCGGCCAAAAGTGGTCTCGCCCTCTACGGCTGGTGGAAAAGGATTCCTCAACCACTCCCAGTTTTCAGAATCAAACCGATCCAAAGTCTCTTTATTCATAATCAAATCAAGCGCACGGCCAGGTGATTTTCGCCACATGCTAAATTTACTACCCAGCACGCTATTGCTACCCTGAGACAAAATATTCAGCAAATCCCATGCTTCAATAGGATAGAGCTGTACGGGCGTAGCCGTAGCAAGTAACATACTCTTGGTTCTATTAGATATTTCCAAGAGGAACTTTAACAGATTATTTGGAACAGGTCTCTCATCTTCTTTCCCAGAACCGAAGTTTTTTCTTCTAGCCCGATGAGCTTCATCAACTATGACACACTCATATTCCATGTTTAGAAGATGCTGCACAACATCTGATTTGGCTGTAATCAAGCCCTGGGAGATAAGCCCCACTCTCCGAGGACATCTTTTGATGGCTGCTTCTTCATTGCCGGGATATCTAACGCCATTTTCATCTACCCATTCCTTCCCTGTCCAAACAGCAGAAGGCATATCTAACAGATAGCTCATCTCATCCTGCCATTGCCAAAGAAGTGTTTTAGGAACAATGATTAAGATAGGTTTATCGCCATATAAAGCCATCAGTTGCGCAGATAAGGCCAGCTGTACCGTCTTGCCCAAACCGACCTCGTCAGCCAACACATACCTGGCACCATTCTTTTGGTGGTTTGTAAAAGCGAGCTTAACAAAATACTTTTGGTGTTCCCATAACCCAAATTCCTGCCGGTATACCGGCGACTCAATCACGGAAGAGGCAGGTTCTGCTGTCTCCCGCCAATGGCCGACTGTATGAATTACTTTTCTGTTCGATATTCTCTTAATGTCTTCAATTACAAATTCTGACAAAGGTATAGCATGAGGGTTGTGCCAGAAATAATCGAATTCTTCTTGAACCCAATCTATGGCCTCTTGAGAATCATCTTCCCAAAGAATCTCGTAATTAAGCTCCCAGGCGGCATATGTTTCATTCACGCTGCCGATAAAAGAAGTTTTTTTACCATCCTTTAAAGTTATAACCCCGGCTTTTCCATGAATGAGACCGAATATGTCGTTAGGCATAACTCTAACCTGAAGTTTTTTGCCCTTAATCAACTCATATAATTTTTTAAGCCTGTCCGGTGCATTGGCGTAAATATCTTCCGGCTTGACGCTGCACCATTCCCTGCGCATGGCGTTAAGCGCGGCGCTGGCGGTTTTAACATCTGCTGCATTCATCTCCGAATTGCATACTATCCGGCAGCAGCCTTCCATCTGTTCAATAGCCTCGCCGGCAGCTTCTATGATTGATGAACTAAAATAGCCGGCAATCCGATCATAGCTTTTTGCACCCACTAATTTATCATATAAGAATGAGCGCCCCAGCTTTTTTTTTCGAGTTGAATAGCGATAAATCATTACTGCCTCCTAATCATACGCCGTCGTTTTTCACAAGTTCACGGAGAAGCCGAGCATATTTGGCCTCCTCTTCCCAATGAGGCATATTCTCTAGATGGCTAAATGAGGCAATATAATCTAACAGCTCGACAATGGTGTTTCTCTGGTCCCAATAATTCGGGACTTCATTTCTAAGCCAGTTTTTACCGCTTACTGTATTTCCACTTTTAATTGACTGATGCAGAGCGGCAAGCACATTTCGCAACAGAGATGAGCTAAAACTGTCGCTTTCGCCCATTCCGCTCATCCCAAGCTCTGTAGCTGTTTTAAGCCTGGCCTGATTGGCCCTTGTGCTGGCAAGCAAATTCCGGTATTCTGTAACCCCAAACCCCCTGGCTAATTCCTGGTAGGCTCCTATTTTTGAAACCCCATTCTTTTCAAGATCAAGGCCCTTAATATAAAACCTTTCTTCAGAAATGAGCATCTTCCATATAAAACGATCAAACCCACCCGGTATTAGGTAGTCATAGGCAACTTTAACTGCTGCGTTGATGATTCTTTCAATAGGAGTCTTCTCCCCGGGCATTCTTTCTTTGGAAAGCTCATATTGTATATCAATATCCTCAATTTTTCGATATGTGGTAAGAACTTTAAGCGAAGCGGCATAAGCCGCCAACAAGTAATCGGCATCGTTAAAGTTGGGATCATCTAAATCATCAAGCTCCCGCATACTATCAATCTGCTTTTTTACTTCTTGCTCTATTTCCGGGTAGAGCTCATCGAGATAAGGGGTCTCATTAGAAGTCTGCTTACGCAGTACAAGCAGTACCGTCCCTTTAACGTAATTACCATCTTTTAACCCGCCAGAATCAGTTTCAGTAGCTATGTTCCAGGCCGCAGCAACCCGGAGACCAGCCTCCCATAAAATTAAGGTTAAATCCGCCCACACGCTGACATCCTGATGGGTGAACATAACCACTTGCATACCGTGATCAGGCAT
>DUOG01000048.1 GCA_012838945.1 Acholeplasmataceae bacterium
AATAATCTTTTTAATAATCAAAATATAGATGGAATGATAAGATTGATAACGAGTGGTAATCCTGAAAAGTTTGCTTTAAAGGTAAAAAAAGTATTGATTCCAAACTTTGACTTAAAGTGATGAAAGCTGACGCTTTATAAAGAAAAATATTATATTGCTTGATTTTGTGCCATATTATGTTAAAATATTTATAAGGAAAGAAAGAGGGATGTGTTAGGTTTGACTACGATAAAAAAAGCATATCAAGCAATAACTAAAGAACTAACAAAACTTGGTGCTAACTTGAGGGATTTAAAAAGACAGAATAAAAAGACATATTTTCAAAAAGTTTCCTTTAATACAATCTTCATTATCCTTGCTTTTTGTACAATAATTATATTTACGGAATTAAGAATATTTAATGTTATAAATGAGGAAGCCTTTGTCTTTTTAGGACAAGGCAATAATGCACTTGATGCTCAATTGGTATATTTTATTGTGTATTATTTGACAGCTGGGGTTTTTCTTTTTTTTGTTAAACCAAGGCTTGTTAATCGATCTTTATTCATTGGAATTCCGCTTTTAATTATCGGTTTTGTAACTTTAAATTATACCGATCAAAAAATATTTTCCTTTATCTCAATAATTCTGATGGGGTTAGGTGCTGGGGCATTGCTTGTTTCTAGTTTATTATTCTTTGTGTTTATTTTAAACACATCAGAAAGACTACTGGCTACAATCATTATTGTACTTTTATCTGTTTTTTACTTTGGAGTTAGCGAGTTAGTAGGGCTTATCAGCATTAACGCTAAAGAATTCATAGTACCATTAGTATTTTTAGGACTTTTGTATCTTTCAATATTTTTTAATAAACGTTATGATTTTACTGACATTGAATTTAAAGATGAAGAAATCCCAATCGCATCAAAAGCACTAGTTATTTGCATGGTTTTCTTAATTAGCTTATGTTCATTTTTGCTTAATTTCTATGTGAAAGAGTTTTCGACTATTGGTTCGATTATTGATATAAGTCGATTTGTGGGATACTTACTGTGTGTTGCCTTTGTCATTTCAATCTTTACCTTTTCGCGCAACGCTTTGACAATTACAATTATTGTCTATTTGTTCAGTGTCTTCTTCACTTTCCAATTTGGAATCTTATATTTGCTATTTGAAGGCAGCAAAACTTATGCTATTTTATCAGCTATTATTAGTGGTTTCACCTTATCACTAGGATTAGTTAATATCTTGATGCTTGTTGGTAAAGTTTTTGAAGATCGCTCAAACATTAAAGAATTTAGATCAACGATGCTTATTAGCATTGTGGTTGCTGGTATAATAGGCGCCATTATCGAGCGTGTACTAAATAAGGTTTCACTAGAAGTAAGTACTACTTTATGGCTCTTTTTCTCAATCGGTATCATCTTTACCTTTATAATCATTCATTCATCTTTTAACCGCTCTAAGAGTAACATAAAAATTGGGGCTCGAGTTGTCAATCAAACTGAAGAAACTTTGGATTGGGAAACTCTTCTAAATCCAAAAGAAAAAGAAATCTTCGCCTTGCTTTTAGAGGGATTAACGATGAGACAGATTGCGGGAGAGTTAAAAATGAAATATGATACTGTTAATTATTACTATAAAAATATTTATCGAAAATTGAACATTAACTCTAGAGTTGAATTAATCGTTCGTTACTCAAAACAATAGACGCGCTGAGCGTCTTTTTTCTAACTTTCTTTGTCTATTTTTGAGGTAAGTGATATAATTAAATGTGAGAAAAAAATATAAGAAAATGAGGTAAGTGAGTAATGAAAAGAAGTATGTTTTTTGTATTTTTGGTATTTCTCCTAGCAATAACATTAGGAGGTTGTAAAAAAGGGCCTTCTGATCAAGAACTATTTGATCAAAGCATTACAATGCTTCAAAATTATTTTGAAGACCGTCAATATGTTTATGAAGACCTAAGTTTACCATCAAAATTTGAGGAAACAGGTGCGAACCTAACTTATACTTCGAATAATACCGGGGTTATATCGGAAAAAGGTAAGATTAAGAGAGACTCATCTCAAAATAAAAGTGCCGATATAACAGTAACTGTTAAGTTAGGATCATTGAGTGAAGATCGTACTTTTAAAGTAACGGTACTTTCTCGTAAGTATCAAGATTTAGAAAGAGTATTGTTAAGATTAATGCCTAAAGAAGGTCAAATGATCTATCAAGACTTAGAATTTAGAACAAACATTGATGTCTATCATTTGCAATACGAACATAGTAGCTCTTTTGATAATAATGGAAAGTTAATCGCAAATAACGATACCTTAAAAGATGAAAAAGTAAAAGTTAATCTTTTTGTTAATGATGAAAGAGATGTAACCTATGTGTTCAATTTTAAAATTGTTCCATCCAATGTCAAGTCAATTTGTGAGAATATAAAAAGTAATTTGCCAGCTCACACAAACGATGCTACGGAAATAAGTCTTCCAACAAAAGTTACTAATGTTGATCTCACTTGGAAGAGCTTAACGCCTGATGTTATTTCAGACCGTGGATTAGTTGTATTAAATCTAACAGGAAAATATTTAGGTGAATTACAAGCAAGTTTCACGGTTAATAATGTAAATTATCAAGTCATTTTTGAGATTATTAACACCCCAAATGCTGACACCTTATTCTCATTTATCGAAGATGAGGTTCGCTCGAAGTTAGATAGTTATGTATATACTGACCTTAGAGTTAATCTTCTGGCGTCAATTGAAAAATTATACGGAGTGAAAATTACTACTAAATCACTTAATCCAGAGTTCATTGGTGATAATGGTGAATATAAGCCACATGAGTATGATGAAGATGTAACACTAGAGATTACGGTTGGGGTAGAGGATTTACAACATACTTTTAACTTTAATTTGGTTTCTCGCGGCATTGAAGATTCACTAAAGGTCGAAAAAATTGGTCTTTGGTTAAATGAATTACTAGCAGAAGCTGATTTAATCAATGGTTATGAATTACCGATTACTCATGAACGCTATCATGGACGCATCACTTGGATTAGTTTAGATAGTATGGTTGTTGATAATAACACTATTGTTTATTCAGACACTCCTGGAAAATATTTAATTTCAGCTGAAGTAGTAGTCAAAGAACAAGAGCAGCGTTTCTTTTTTGAAGTTGATTTAGGTAGTTCTGACCTTAGTGAAGAGGAAGAAGTAATTAATTTTATCGAAAGATCAATTCCAAAGGAATTAAATGATGTAACAACTTTATACGATGGTGTTTTACCAAACATTAAGAAGGAACTAATTCCCGAAACTGCTCCATACTTTTATTCTATGGGGAAAGGACGAATGAAAACGCCAAGTCAAGCCATCCTTGATCAAATATACCCAGGATATCAGTTACCTAATGAAGATAATATCGTCTTTATCGTAGTTCATGAGACTGGTATGAGAAGAGTAGGATTGTATGCTGATACATTCAGTAATCTTCAAATTAATCGTTCCCAAAATGGTTTTGGTGGTGATTCGGTAGCATCATGGCACTATACGGTTGACGACCATCAAATAATTCAAAACTTTGAAGACTATTATCACTTATATCATGCTGGTGATGGGACTGGAAGTTACTTTAGGGGAGGCAATAGTAACGGTATAGGTATTGAAATGTGTATTAATCCTGATGGTAACTTCGAAGCAGCAAAACGAAATAATGCGAAATTAATTGCTTATTTAATGCATAAATATAATTTAACTTTACTAAATGTTAAGCAACATTATGATTTTAGTAGCTACCAAAAGAATTGTCCAGAGACGATTCGAGATACCAAACGCTGGTATGAGTTCTTGGGAATGATCGCTAATGAGTATAAAGCACAAGCCCTTTTGAAAGACAAAGAAATTACTTATACAATTGAAGAAAATGATTATGTTGACCTATGGGCATACACTGATGACAAGGCAACTTATAAGTTCAACATGCTTAACTTATATAATAAGCCACTAGTTGATACTGTTATCAAAATTAAGGTAAAATACAATAATAAGGAATATGAATATCCAATCATTGTAAAGGCATAATCAGGTATTATAAAGGAGAATACGTTCAATTAAGGACAGATTCTCTTTTTTATCCAATTCATTTATGAAAAAGATTATTAAAATATTATAATTAATTCTTTTTATGACCCTTTTTGATATATTTTTATATTTAATGACAAACTTTGTTTTTTGACTTTATATATTTAAATAAATATGTTATAATAAATAAAAGTTGGTGATAAAATGAAGGGTTTATCAAATAATCGAGGATTTACTTTGGTTGAAGTTTTAGTTGTTATGGCCATTTCAACCATATTATTAGGGGTATTAATAGGAATTATTGTCTCTGGAAATAAACAATATACTCGCATTAAAAAAGAAGATGAAACTTTTTCTGAATTGCAA
>DUOG01000049.1 GCA_012838945.1 Acholeplasmataceae bacterium
TAATTATGGGATGGATCGTTTCAATTCCAGTGTTTTGTGATAGTGGTTTTGTTGTTTTAAATCCAATTAGAAAATCACTAAGAGCACGAACCAAAAAGTCATCAGTTGCTATGACAATATGTTTATCACTAGGTCTCTATACTTCACACGTTTTTATCCCGCCGACACCTGGGCCGATAGCGGCAGCAGCATCAGTTGGACTGGCTGATAATATTTTGCTTATTATCGGTGTAGGTGCTTTAGTATCAATATTTTCGTTAATCCCAAGTTATATCTTTGCTATTTATATTGGGAAAAAAGTAAAGACTATTGAAGATGAAGCTGAATTTACTGATGGTGATGAAAACATATTAGATAAGACAAGAGATGCATTTGATTCTCTCAAAAATGAATACGGCAAAATTCCAAATGGTTGGTTATCTTTTGCGCCGATTGTTGTCCCGATTCTTTGTATGGCGATGGGAACCGTGGCTAATTTAACTGGATGGGCATCCGCACCGTTTTGGAACTTTATCGGGGCTCCAATTATTGCTCTATTTATTGGTCTGATTTTCGGAGTTATTTTACTATGTGTTACCGGTAAGTTGAAAGACTTTAATCCAATTACCAATGAGAACTTAAAAATTGTTGGTCCGATACTGTTTATTACTGCTGCCGGCGGTGTTCTTGGACGAGTTATTTCGGTTGCTGGAGTAGTAGACTTTGTAAAAGAAAATGCGAAGGTCTTAACAACTCTAGGTATCCTTTTCCCATTTGTTATTGCTGCTATCTTGAAGATAGCTCAAGGTTCGTCGACAGTAGCCATCACTACCACTGCCGCAATGATGGGATTATATTTTGAGGAAGCATCAGTGATGAGTGTTTTAGGATTCACCACTCCACTTGCTGCCGCATTAGTGGTAATGGCCATTGGTGCTGGTGCGATGACGGTATCGCATGCCAATGACAGTTATTTCTGGGTGGTGACTAATATCGGCCGGATGACTCCGGCTCAGGGATATAAAACCCAAACACTAGGTACTTTAGTTGCGGGTATAGGATCAATTATTGGAATATTAATCTTAAGTTTAATTTTATTATAAGGATATTTGATAGAAGCAGGTATATAAATGAAAAAGTTTGTTTTAATACCAGACTCTTTTAAAGGTACTTTATCTAGTACTAAGGTCTGTGATATTATCGAAAAAGGCATTTTAAAAAAATATAAAAATGCAAACATCATCAAGATACCAGTTGCTGATGGTGGTGAAGGAAGTGTTGATGCTTTCATTCAAGCTGTTGGTGGCGAGATTATCAATGTTAAGGTAAGTGGACCTTATTTTGATAAAATAGATTCTTTTTATGGGATTATTGATAATGGTGAATGTGCTGTCATTGAGATGGCAGCATGTGCTGGACTCCCCCTTGTTGAGGACCGCAAAGATCCATCCAAGACGACAACCTTTGGGGTTGGAGAGTTAATTAAGGATGCTTTAAACAGAGGCGTTAAAAAGATTATTATTGGTCTTGGTGGTAGTTGTACCAATGATGGTGGAACAGGATGTGCTGCATCATTGGGAGTGGTATTTAGAAATAAAAATGGAGAGAGTTTTATTCCAGTAGGCGGTAATTTAGCAGCGATAGCTGATATCGATATGACTAAAATTGATCACCGCTTAAAAGATATTGAGATAATCACCATGTGTGATATTGAAAACCCACTATATGGTGAAAACGGCGCTGCTTATGTCTATGGTCCTCAAAAAGGTGCATCTCCCCAAATGGTTAACTTTTTAGATCAAAACCTAAGATCACTAGCAGAAGTGGTCGAAAAAAGGTTAGGATTTAAGGACTGGGATTTTAAAGGAGCAGGAGCCGCTGGAGGCATGGGCTATGGAATGCGTGTTTTCTTAAACTCTAAGATTCAAATGGGAATTGAAACGGTTCTTGATATTACTGATTTTGATAATATTATTAAAGACGCTGATTACATAATTACCGGAGAAGGAAAGATCGATTACCAGTCACTTCGTGGAAAAGTTGTGATTGGAGTAGCCCGACGAGCGAAAAAACAAGACAAAAAAGTTTTCGCTGTTGTTGGTACAATTGGTGAAGGTGCTGAAGGTGCCTATGAAGAAGGAGTAACTGAAATTATTGAATGTAATTGTGACCATTTACCATTTGAACAAATAAAACCTAGAGCCTCTCAAGATCTAGAAAGAGCGGTATCAAAACTTATTGAAAGACTGGAAAACTAAAGGTTCCTATGAGGGAATCTTTTCTTATTTCGGTAGTATTGCTGTTTGGTTGCTTTTTAATCCTATTGTCGCTATAATTAACTTATATGAAAAGGGTAGAGAAATAACTAACAGAGAAGGAGTTGCATTTATGAGTTTATTTACTAAAGAAGAACTTACACGGTTTAAGACTTATAGGTCACGAGGAATTGAAATGAGAGGTATTTGGCATATGCCAAAAGCATTAATACCTCGTTTTGGCTTTGATGGGAATAGATATGATGAAAATACCTTAAAAGGTATACAAGCGGCATTAGATGACGTCAGAGGACTTGGTTTTAATACCATTTTAATTGAAACTACAGTTAACGCTTATACCATCTATCCATCTAAAGTTGGTACTATTCATCCCGATTATAAAGATCACTACTATGGGCCTGAATATGGAAATGATTATTTGAAGTGTTTTATCGGTGAGGCCCATAAGCGAGGATTGGATGTCCATGCCTGGACAACAACGATGCGGGCTGGAAGTAATTATAAGTCTACTGTTAATGAAAGTTTACCACAAGCGATTAAATTGGAATGGTTAGCAAGGGGATATCACAATGAATATGGACTTTCAGGAAAATATGGCGAATTGATGTGGCTTGACCCAAGCAATGAAGAAGTTGTTGATTATATCCTTCGTTTATATGAAGAATTATTAAATAATTATGATTTTGATGGTATTGAACTTGATGCCATTCGTTATCCAGTTTCTAACATAATGAGCGTAAGCAAAGTTGAAGATATAAGTGACTTTGGTTATACCGAAAATGCCCTAAAAGGATTTAAAGAACAATATCAATTTGATGGTGATTTGAAGAAAGAAATTATCGATAATATTGATCTTAAAAAGAAATGGATATCCTATAGAACGGAATTGATAAATCAAATAGTTGAAAAGCTATATTCATTAGTACGTGCATTAAAGCCGAATTTACCATTTTCAGCAGCAGTCTTTAATAATCCTGAATCTAGTATTACTACTGTTTGTCAAGACTGGGCTGATTGGTGTCAGAAAGAATGGTTTGATTTTATCTCACCAATGGCCTATTCAACCGATCATTCAATAGTCCAAAAGTCATATGATGTTACAGAAACACTTGTTGACGGTAAAGCCTTTAATCTTCAAGGATTGGGATCAATTATCTTTAGTGGAACATATGAAACTCATTTTGAACAAATGGAATTAATAAATAATGCAGGTGGTTTGGGTTCAATTTTATTTTCTACTAGACAATTATTAAAAGATGATAAGACAATGGCAATGCTAGAGATAATCCATCAATATGACCAGGCTATTAGTCCTTTAAAAACTAAAGATGAGATTACTGAAGAAGTTTCAAATAAAATAAAAAACTATGCACCAAAATTTGCATTAGATAGCAAATTAGATGTCAACATAAGTAACTTGAAGCAATTAAGAGATACAACATTTAAAAATGATAAGTATATAGCTCAGGTTATTGATGCTTTGATTAAAACATTAAATATTAAAGACTATCGCGAAAACCTAATTAAAAATAAGAAGGAGTGTTAAGATGGCTGTTGATAATGTTCAATTAACCTTTAATAGTGAATTTGAAGGAAAAATGCAATCACCAACGGGAGAACTTATGATTGGTAATGTTGAAAATGGGTTCAGGCCATACCATTTATTGTTTGGAGCCCTTGGATCATGTTTTTATGCAACATTTATCACAATTGTTAAAAAGAAGAGATTGTCCTTTGATGGTGCTGATATTGAGATAAGCGGTATCAAAAGAGAGGAAGTTCCTCCAACACTTGAATACGCTAAAATAAAATTCACAATAAAAAATCCAAGCAATGAAGCGCAATTTAGAAAAAGCGCAGAACTTGCGGCAAAACACTGTTCAATCCACGAGACGATAAGTAAAGTTGCACGCATAGAATTAGAACTCATTTTTGAATAATTATAAAAGCAGTTATACCGAGATGTGTAACTGCTTTTCTTTATAACTATGTATGGTAATAATTGACTAATTCATCATTTGTATATATAATGAATGATGAAAGGAGCAGTTGCATATGAAAATCTTTGAATTAATGAAAAAGTATGGTCACGAACAGCTAATTTATTTTTATGATAAAGAAACCGGTTTAAAAGGGATAACCGCCATCCATAATACCAACCTAGGTCCTGCACTTGGCGGAACAAGACTTTATAACTACGAAACTGAAGAAGAGGCCTTATTTGATGTGCTCCGCTTATCTCAAGCGATGACATATAAAGCTGCTGCCGCTGATCTTAACTGTGGTGGAGGTAAATCAGTTTTATTAGGAGATCCAAGCAAAGTCAAGAGTGAAGCATATTTTAGAGCCTATGGTCGCTATATTAATGTTCTAAATGGGCGTTTCTATACTGGAGAAGATATGAACATCAATGAAAAAGATGTGGAATATATGGGTATGGAAACTAACTTTGTCAATGGCCGGGCTAGTATGTCTGGTAATCCTGCTCCAATGACTGCCTATGGGGTATATTGGGGAATCAAAGCATGTGCTAAAGAGAAATGGGGAGATGATAGTTTGACTGGTAAAACTATCGCATTGCAAGGATTAGGGGCAGTAGGCTATAGTCTTGGAGAATATTTAATAAGCGAAGGTGCTAAACTTATTGTAACTGATATTGATCGAGAAAAGGTGAGTCGAGCTGTTAAAGAGTGGAACGCAGAAACAGTACACCCTGACGATATTTATCAGGTAGAGTGTGATATATTCTCCCCAAATGCTGGGGGAGCCATCCTAAATGATGAAACTATTCCTAAACTTAAATGTGAGATTATTGCGGGGGCGGCCAATAATGTTTTACTCGATGATGAAGTTCACGGTAATATGTTAAAAACCTTAGGAATTTTATATGCGCCTGACTTTGTAATAAATGCAGGTGGAGTCATAAATGTTTACCAAGAATTTTATCCGCCATACAATCAAGAGCGAGCCATGCAAATTGTAAAAGAAATATATGAAAGACTTTTACGTGTTTTTGCTTATGCGAAAGCACACAATGTTAATACCCAGATTGCTGCCATCAAATTGGCAGAAGAACGCATTGATTTAATCAGTAGAATTAGACGCAATTATATTCCTAATAGTAAACACCTGTAATAAGAATAAAAGAATCACTTGCGGGTGATTCTTTTTGATAAAGATTATAATTACATTGCGGTATATCCTCCGTCAACTGTAATGATAGCACCAGTAACATAAGATGCAAGATCGGAAGCTAACCATAAACTTACATTTGCAATTTCTTCAGCTTCAGCAAACCGACCTACAGTGCTGAGCTTTTTAGCATAGGTAACTGGATCCAAATTAAACTCTTTAAGAGCAGTTCTTAACATAGGAGTATCTACCGCCCCAGGAGCAATAGCATTGACTCTAATATTATACTTAGAATATTCAAGTGAACCATATTTAGTTAGACCAATGACCCCATGTTTTGCAGCAACATAAATTGGATTAGAAGGTTGCGGACGAATACCACTAACAGATGAGATATTTATAATTGATCCACCTTCATTTTGCTTAAGTAATTGCTTTATTTCGTGTTTCATGCAAAGGGCTACCCCTTTTAAATCAACCCCAATCAATTCTTCAAATTCTTTTTCATCCATTTCATGAATTGGTTTGGCATCGGGTTTTCGTGCTGCATTGTTAATAGCGATATCCAATCGTCCATATTTTTCTACAGTTTTTCTAACCATCGCCTCGATATCTTTTTCTTTGGAAATATCAGCATAAACAAACAGAGCATCGCCACCACTTTCATTGATCTTGTCTGCTTGTAATTGACCTAGCTCAGTGTTAAAGTCAACGACAACAACTTTTGCTCCTGCTCTTGCGAAGACTTCAGCGGTGGATGCTCCCATCCCCATTGCAGCACCTGTAATAATTGCTACTTTATCTTTGATTGATTTAATAATTTCACCACCTTTGATTAGTTTTTTAAAAATATTAATTATATAGTTTCCATATTCTTATTTATTATAACAATTATCTATCTAATCATTTTTCAACTTAAAACTGAAAATGTATTTAATATTGTTTGACAAAAAGCACCAAAAGTGTATTATATTAATATAGGGTTACTGATAACCAAAAATAATCATAAAAATTACGTTTTATATTTATTTCCCTTGCATTTTATTTAATACTGTGATAATATTTAGCATGTCAAATATTTTGATATACAAAGTATTTAAGGAGGAAAATAAAAATGCAAGAAAAAATAGCGGTTATCGTATGTGGTAACTCAGGAATTGATTATATCAAACACGGTAAAAAAATAGATGTATTTCGTTCAATGCTTTATGTAGACGAGGATGAGTATGAAGATTATGTAGATATTGAAGCTGATGCCTTTTACCAAAGATTATTAGATAATCCCAATACTAATGTAAAAACATCTCAAACATCAACCGGAAAAATGGGAACAGTATATAAGCAATTAGAATCTGAAGGTTATACTGATGTAATAGTTATTACCATTTCATCATTTTTAAGCGGCACTTATCAAAACGCTTTATTAGCTGCCGATACGGTTAAAAAGTTAAAAGTGCATGTATTTGATTCAAAATCAGTTTCTTATCCAGAAGCTAGAATGGCTCTTGATGCATTTAAGATGGCCGAGGAAAAGAAAAGTGTGGCTGATATCTTAAGTCATTTAGAGTATATTAGAGATAATTCGCGTATTTACTTTAGTGTAGGTACCCTCAAGTATTTAGTCAAGAATGGCCGTTTAAGTGGTGCTGCTGGTTTTATTGGTAATTTACTTAAAATAAAACCGACACTTTGGATATCACCAGAGGGTAAGGTAGAAGTAATTGAAAAAATTCGCACGTCTTCAAAAGCGATGAATAAACTAAAACAACGTTATTTTGAAGAGACAAAAGATATTAAAATTGAACCATTTATTATTTACACTATCAATTATGAAGAGGCTGTAGAAATTGCTAATGAAATAAAGCAACAATATCCTTATATTAATGAAGTACCAATCTATCCGTTAACTCCAGTAGTTGGTGCTCATGCTGGACCAGGAGCAATAGGACTAGGATACATTAAAATAAAGTAGGAGGTGACATAATGAGCAAATCAAAGACTCTCATCAATGAATTATTGGTTGATGTCTTTAATAACATTTTAAGCATTGAAGAAGAAGTTTTACGGTCTCGAGGTATTAAACTTTCAATGAAGGAAGTTCATATTTTAGAAGCTGTTAGGAGCGCCAAGGAACCAACAATGAGTAATATAGCAAGCAAATTGAGAATCACTACGGGAACTCTTACAACTGCTATTGATCGATTGGTCGCTAAAAAGTTTGTTGAAAGATACCAAGAAGAATCGGACCGTCGAAAAGTATTGATAAGACTAACTGATAGTGCTCATGAGGTCTTAAAAGAACATGATCTTTTTCATAATGAAATGATCGATGAGATTTTTGAAGATTTGAATATAGATGAAGATGAAGTTCTTCTAAAATCATTAGAAAATATCTCAGATTACTTTAAAAGTAAATATTAACCGAGGAGGAATATAAAGATGATTTATAAAAAAGTTGTAAATATAATTGTTAAAGAATTAAACGTCCCTGAAAATAAGATTACCTTAGAAACAGATTTACAGGCTGATTTAGGCGCTGACTCTTTAGATGCCGTTGAATTAATTATGACACTAGAAGATGAGTTTGAATTATCCATTTCTGATGAACAAGCTCAAAACTTTAGAAAAGTTAAAGATATTGTTGATTATATAGAAAAACATATTTAAAGAAAAATACCACCACCTTTGATACAGAATTAGAAAATATGGTAAGGGTTGATTATTGTGAAAAGTGATTTGTTTGATGACCAATACGCTAAAACTGAAAACTATAATAAAAATATAATGTGTAAGAATTGTGATGGTATGATAGAACGAAAAGATTTCCTGGATAATTTACATGTTTGTCCGAGGTGTGGCTATCATTACCGACTTAATGCTCGAGAACGGATAAGTATGGTATGTGATAAAGATACCTTTATCGAATTATATCCAGATTTGGAATCTGCAAACCCCTTAGAATTTCCTGAATACGATCAAAAAATAAAAGAAGCTCAAAACGAAAATAATGAATTAGAAGCTTTTGCTTGTGGGGAAGGGGAGATTGGTAATCACAAAGTAGCACTTGGTGTATTGGATAGTTTTTTCATAATGGGAAGTATGGGGTGTGTTGTAGGTGAAAAGGTTACTTTGCTAACTGAATATGCGACGACTCATAAACTTCCTTTGATTATCTTTACCGCATCTGGTGGTGCTCGTATGCAAGAAGGTATTTTTTCATTAATGCAAATGGTGAAAACAAGTGCGGCTATTAAAGAACATAATGATGCTGGTCTTTTGTATATTAGTGTTTTAACGGATCCTACCACTGGGGGTGTGTTAGCTAGTTTTGCTGGGTTGGGAGATATTATAATTGCTGAAAGAGGCGCATTGATTGGATTTGCTGGTAAGAGAGTTATTAAAGAAACAATTCAACAAGAATTACCTGAAGGATTTCAAAGTGTAGAATTCCAGTTAGAAAAAGGTTTTATTGATATGATTGTGGACCGAAAAGACTTAAAAAGCATTTTGGTTACCTTACTCAACTTGCATCAAAGGGAGATTTATAATGGAAACTAAAAATATTGAAAAACAAGTGTGGGATAAGGTTTTACTAGCAAGACATAAAGACAGACCTACTGCAGTAAGTCTGATAAATTATTTAATTGATGATTTTGTGGAACTCCATGGTGATCGACTCTATCGAGATGATTCAAGTATTGTTGGTGGGATTGGTTTCTTAGATAAGATTCCAGTTACAGTTATTGCACAAGAAAAGGGAGTTAACCTTGAAGATAAAATCAAACATAACTTTGGGATGGCCCATCCAGAAGGTCATCGAAAAGCCTTGCGATTAATGAAACAAGCTGAAAAGTTTAAGCGTCCAGTTATTCAAATCATTGACACCCCTGGAGCTTATCCCGGCATCGGTGCCGAAGAGCGAGGACAAGCCTATGCGATCGCTGAGAATATTGCAGAAATGACAAAACTTAAGACTCCACTAATATCTATTGTCTTAGGTGAAGGCGGAAGCGGTGGTGCACTAGCTATAGGAGTTAGTGATGAAATTTGGATGTTTGAAAATGCCATCTATTCGATTTTATCTCCTGAAGGATTTGCTTCAATTTTATATAAGGATTCATCCCTGGTTAAGAAAGCAGCAGCATCAATGCGTTTAACTGCTGATGATTTATCTGGATTTAAAATATGTGATCGAATCATCATTGAACCAGAGGGGGGATTACACACAAACCCTGAGTTTTCTTTTTCGATCTTAAAAGAAGAATTAATAAAAAAAATTATTGAATTTAAAGATGAAAATATTGAGAGTTTATTAAAAAAACGATATCAAAAATATCGCAATATTGGTCAATATATTAAATAAAGTTATCTTTGATAACGGGTGGGAGCTAAAAAAATATTAAAGAAGAATGATAATAAAATTATATCAATCCCTACAATTTAAAGTTAAGGACGAAATAAGTCGTCCTTTTTTATATAATTTGTTGGATTATTTTTCAAAAAAGAGTATAATGAAAAGGTAAAAGTGGAGGTAAATTATGGTTGTAAAAATTGAAAATCTACATAAGACTTACAAAAATAAAGTGAAGGCTTTGAATAATTTAAGTTTTCAAGTTCGTGATGGTGAAATTTTTGGTTTGCTTGGTCCTAATGGCAGTGGTAAGACAACATGTATTAACTGTATGTTAGCCTTGTTAAAATATGAAGAGGGCACAATCGAAATTTTCAATCAACCTATGACAGCAACTTCCTATGATATTAAAAGAAACATTGGTGTTATTACTCAAAATGTTGCAGTATTTAATGTTTTAACAGTCTGGGAGAACATTGATTATTTTTGTGGCTTATATGTTGCTGATAAGGAAGAAAGACATAAGCTAGTAGAAGAAGCGATTCAATTCGTCGCTCTTGATGAGTTTAGAAACTTCTATCCCCACAAATTATCTGGTGGATTACTGAGACGTCTTCATATTGCTTGTGGCATCGCCCATAAGCCAAAGTTAATCATATTAGATGAACCAACCGTTGGTGTTGACCCTCAAAGCCGTAACAAGATTTTAGAAGGGATTAAGAAGTTAAACCAGGAAGGTGCAACAATTATTTATACGTCACACTACATGGAAGAAGTAGAGTTCCTTTGTGATTATATTTTAATAATGGATAAAGGAAAAGTGATTGCTGAAGGAAGTAAAGAAGAAATCAAGTCGATGATAGACTTAGGCGAAACTATTGAAATTGAATTGACTGAACCAAATGAGGATATTATTCAAGACATACAAAAGATTAACAATGTCAATAAAGTTTACTATAAAGATAAGTTGTTAGTTGTTAAATCAGGAAAAGGGAAAACAAATATCCCTGCTGTTTTAGAGATTTTAAATAAACATCAACTTGAGTATGAAAAAATTTATTCTGAACTACCAACGCTCAATGATGTCTTCCTCGAGATTACTGGTAAAGAATTGAGGGATCAGTAATGCATCTATTTAAAGTTAGATTAAAGTGCTTATTAAGAGATCGTACTATACTATTTTGGACCCTCTTTTTCCCAATTATTTTAGCAACATTTTTTAACTTTACCTTGGCTAAAGCTAACTATGATCTTGAGATAAGTACAATAAAAATTGGGGTAGTTGAGAGTAGTAACTATCCTACTGGTTTTTTAGAATTATTAGAAAATGTTGAGTTTGACCATGGTCAAAAGATGTTTTTAGTTAACAGTAGTAACTTGGAAATACTTATAGATGCCCTTGATCACAATCAAATTACTGGTTATATTGAAATAACTTCCGATAATGTTTTTCATTTAACAGTAAAAGAAGGGGGAATTAATGCTACTATTTTAAAGTCCTTTATTGATGATTACTTGCAAACAGAGTCGATGATAAACACCTTAATTATAAATGCCCTTGACCCTCAAGATATTGATAAGGTCATTGCTGATCTATCAAAAAATGCAAATTATTTAACTGCTGATAATAAAGGAACTAACACTCCAACCTATATGCTTACTTATTTTTATTCACTTCTAGGCATGGCACTAATTTATGGCGGATATTGGGGAGTAAATGAAATTATAAACGTACAAGCCAATTTATCACCTAGAGGCATGCGAATTAGTGTCAGTCCAACCAAACGATTAAAGCTTTTACTCATTAATATGGGGTGTGCATTTTTGATTCATATTAGTGAAATTTTGGTCTTTTTAGCCTATGTAACACTAGTTTTAGGTATTAATTTCGGAAGCGACTTTTTCCTAATTATTCTGCTATGTATCTTAGGATCAATAACCGGAATTTCTTTCGGTGCCTTCATTGGAATTTCCCTCAAAAGGGCTAGTGAAGGAGTTAAAGTTGGGATAACAACTGTTGTTGGTATCCTTGGGGGAGCATTATCTGGTATGATGTATCCTAATATTAAATATTGGGTAAGTACGAAATTACCGATACTTAGTTATATTAATCCAGTAAGTATTATTACCGATGGGTTATACAGTCTTTACTATTATCCAACCAAGGATCGATATGTTACCAATATTATTATACTTGCTATTATGGCAGTTGTCTTTATCACCGGAACATACCTCAATTTCAGGAGCGATAGCTATGAAAGTGTATAGTTTATATTTAAAGATTGTAAAGAAAAATATGGCAAGTATCATAGCATATGTGATTGCTTTTGTTTTTATTGCTCTGATTTTTGGTGGCAGTAATGCTGAACCAACCGTCGATTTTGAAGGGGTCAGAAATCCGGTGGCCTTTATTAATAATGATGAAGATACTATCCTTATCAGCAATTTAAAAAAATACTTAGAAAACTATGCCTATTTTAAAGAAGTGGAAGTAGAAGATATTCCTGATGCTTTATATTTTAGGGAAATAATGATTGCATTTACTGTACCAGAAGGATTTACCGAACAATTTTTAAAGGGGGAAGAGGTAACTATTTTCGAACAATCAGTACCCGATGCAGCAGCTGTTGTTCCAATTACTCAAGCTTTAAACAAGTATTTAAAACGAGTTAAAATATATCAAGATTATACTGATGATTCACTAGAAGAAATCATCAATCATGTTAATAATGATTTAGAAAAAGAGGTTAGTGCTACACGTAGTATTGTCTATGATCAATCACTAAACACTGCGAAGTTTTATTATAATTATTTGTCTTATTTGCTTTGTGCGTTAATCATAACAGTTGTTTGTTTGATTATGTTTAGGATTAATCAACTCGATGTAAAACGCCGAATGTTAGTATCACCATATCCTCAAAGCAAGTTCAGCTTTCAGTTATATTTATCCCATTTTAGCTTTTCAATTATAGTACTTATTGTGTTTGTTGGACTGAGTTTTCTCTTATATAAAAATCGAATGGTTTCACTAAATGGAGTACTCTTTATCATTAATGCTTTTATCTTTATGATACCAATGTTGGCCCTAGCCTTCCTAATTAGCAACTTAATTAAAAACTTTAATGTTATTGCAGCGGTTGTCAATGTAATCTCGCTTGGTAGTGCCTTCTTATCAGGTGCCTTTGTTCCACAGTTTTTACTAGGAAAAACAGTATTAACAATTGCTCATATCTTACCTAATTATTATTATGTTGCGAACAATGAACGGATTGCTATTTTGACTAACTTTAGCTGGGACAATTTAAAAAATATTGTATTTTATATGATTATCCAGCTAATGTTTGCTGTAGTACTTTTTGCGATAGCACTCTTTATTAGAATTAAAAAACGAAAAGAAGAAAACTATGCAGATGATCAAACATCTCCAGCATAGGGGTTTTTGACGAAAAGAGGACTATATAGTATAATGTTTAGTAATTATTGGCCGGAGGTGTATTGCTATGAATACTAGAATAAACACTATATTATTTGACTTAGATGGTACCTTGTTACCAATGGATCAAGATATATTTATCAAAATATATTTTCATAAACTTGCTGAAAAGTTTGCTCCACTGGGATATGATCCCCAAAAATTTATCAAAGCTGTAATGGCTGGAACTGAATCAATGATTAAAAATGATGGTAGACAAAATAATGAGGCTACTTTTTGGGAAACCTTCATTGGTTTGATTAATGCTGATTACCAGTCTTTAGAATCAACATTTTTAGATTTTTATCAAAATGATTTTGATGCAGTACAACAATCAACTAAAACACACCCACTAGCAAAATTATGTGTTGAAGAATTGATAAATAAAGGTTATGAGATAGCACTTGCGACCAATCCGCTATTTCCTCAAGTAGCCACTTATAAAAGAATTAAGTGGGCTGGCCTTAACCCAGATGACTTTATTCATGTAACTACATATGAGAATTCTTCATACTGCAAACCAAATCTTAAATATTATGAAGAAATCTTATCAAAGATAAATAAAAAACCAGAGGAATGCTTGATGGTTGGCAATGATGTTAACGAAGATATGATAGTAACCAACATCGGAATAAAAACTTTCTTGTTAACCGATTGCATAATTAATCCACATAACGTTGACCTTTTTGACCATCCTCAAGGTGATTTTAAAGCTTTATACGAGTATATTAAAGAGTTACCGGTGGTCGTTAGCAAATAAAAGAATAAGTAGAAAGTCTATTTAATAGATTTTCTACTTTTTTATTTGCCTACATTACATTTACACATACAATAAAAATTGTTTGACATATTATGTGGTGAAACTAGCTTAAGGTATACTGTTATTGTTTTGGTATGGTTAAGAACTTATTTTGCTAGCGTATTTGCTTAAGAAAGGAGTTAGTAAGATGAATTTTGAAAGAAAACATGAAAGACATGATTGCGAGAAGTTCGAAGAAGGTTGTGACCGTCACGCTGACTGTAAACCTCGTATGGAATTCTGCTGTCGACCTAAAATCGATTGTGTTGATGTTGCAGTAAAAACATTCACAACTTTAAGAGAGCCATGCAATCCATGCAAACCGACTGAAGTTGTTATTTGCTATCAAGTAACTAATCAAGGTGCCGGAACAGCAACTAATGTTGTGCTAAAGAGTTTCATTTGCCCAGAACCAAAGAAGATTTGCGTTAAGGCTCATGAACACAATGCTCGATTTAACTATAAGAACGGCATTTTCACATATTGCATCGATAAGATTAAACCGTGCGAATGTGTCGAAATCGAAGTTGCGATTATCGAATGTAAAAATTGCGAATGTCATTTTGAAGAAAGAAATGAAAAATATGAGATTGCTACTTTTGTAGAAGCAAAAGAACAAGATCTCAATGTTTGCAATAATGTTGACTTTACAACCGCAACCGGAAGACAACGTCGCCAAGATTGTTGCTTATGGTAAGATGACTTATCGAAGGCACATGTCAAACTAAATAAGAACAAAACTTTAGACAATTGTTTTGCATAGGGCAAAATTAGAATAATTCTAATTTTGCCTTTTTTCATTTTTCTTTAATGCAATATTTTGACACAACCATTAATTAAGACACTTCATATTATAAAAGTGAAATAGCTTGCATTATGCAATTCATGGCTATTAGAAAGGAGTTTTAATTATTTCTGAATATAAGAGACCTGGATGTGAAGGAAAAGAAAAAGATGCTTTCCACGATTGTGAAAAACATCCATTAATCTGTTGTGCGCCTAAAATCGACTGTGCTGATGTGGCAGTAAAAGTAAGAATCGTAGAGCGTCCAAATCCATGCAAACCAAATGATATTGTCCTCTGCTATAAGATATGCAATTTTGGTCCTGGGGTTGCCTCTCGAATCTTCTTGAAATCATTTATTTGTCCTGCACCAGCTAAAGTATGCTTGAAAGAAAACAAGAAACTTACTCATGTTATTTATAAGAATGGTATCTTCAAGGCGTGCATTGATTGCTTAAAACCTTGTGATTGCTTTGAATTTGAAGTGATCTTACAAGAATGTCCAATGCCAAAAGAGAAATGTGAAAAGAAATTTTTCGATTGTAACTTTGGCTTTGAACATAAGAAACCACCTAGAAGATATGAAGTAACAACTGTTGTAGAAGCTAAAGAAGAAGACCTTAACATCTGCAACAACGTTGACTTTACTAAATCCCATGAGTGCTAGACTTCAATGCGAGCCCATCTTAAATTGACAAATCGATAGTTATTGAAGCAAAAACGAATGGTTTGATCTAAAATCATTCCTAACCATGCTCCGTAGAGTCCAAGACCAAGGGGATAACAAAATAGATAACTAAGACCTGGTCTTATAATCATAATACTAATCATTGAGGTTCGGGCAGTATACTTGGTATCTCCCGAGCCTCTTAATATTCCAGTGGTAATCCATTGAATACTTTGAGGAATAATGACAATACTGCCAAATAATAATAGTTTAGTTGCTGCTCTAATTACATCGGCTTCATCGGAGAAAGCTTTAGCAAGCGGGGTCCTCAGCACAATAGTAGCAACTAGCATAACCACACTAATTCCGATCCCCAATATTTGAGAAAGTCGTCCATATGCAAAGGCGACTTCTTGCTTTTTTTCACCTAAACTTTGACCAACTAAGCTAGATACTCCAATCGCAAATCCATCAGCAATATTAAAACTTAAACTAATTACACTTTGAGTAATGGTATTAACAGCTACATAATAGGTACCTAAATCGTTGACAATTCGAGCGGAAATAAAAAAACCTATTCTAACGAATATTTGTTCAACAAAGGCCCCGCTACTAACACTGAAGAGATTAGAAAGAGTTTTTCTATCAAGACGCCAATCATCTTTTAGTCTAATCCTTAAGAAACTTGTATCTCTGGTTATCGCAATAATTGAGATAACAAAAGCAACAAAATTTCCAATTACCGTCGCGATAGCAGCCCCGGCTACTCCCCAGGCAGGAAAACCCAGGTTTCCACCAATTAAACAGTAATTGAGAAAGATGTTGACTATGTTTGCGGTAATATTAACTATTAAAGTAATTTGGGTATTTCCACAAGCACGTAGTGCTGAAGTAATTATTAATCTAATGTAGTTAAAGAATAGGGCAGTAGAAACAATTCTAAAATAAAGAATAGAATTATCAATTGTATCAGCCTTACTTCCTGCTAATAATAATAGTGGTTCGGCTAGAAAGTAACTTAATGATGAGATAATCAAAGAGATAATCGTCCCAACCACTAACGCTTGACGGAGAACGCGATTTGCACCTTCCGGGTCATTTTCGCCTCGACGCCTTGAGATTATCGCAATAACCCCCGCATTAATTCCCATACAGAAGGTTAGGGTAATAAAGACTGGTTGATTTGTAATTGATACCGAAGCAATTGCTTCTTTTCCAAGGCTACCAACCATCATCGTATCAATCATCGTTATTAATCCGATTAAGAAAATTTCGGCAGCGGCTGGTAGAGAGATTCGCAGTATACGTTTTAATAAGTTGTTAGTGGGGGGTAATTCACGGTCAAACCCCAAATTAGTTAATTTTTTTGATTTTAATATATTCATAAGTAATCATCCTTTTGTCTATATCCATTATAACCTTTATTTTTAAAATGTCAAAATTAATAGTTAGTTTTTTGTAGAAATATGGAGATTCAATAAAGATGATTTTATGGACAAAAAACAATAATTATAGTATTATATAATGTAAGCAAAATGATCAGATCATTTTTATGAAAAGGAAGTTAGGTATGTTTACAACAGAAGCTATTCGCGCCTTATTAATGTCAGTAATCGCCGGGTTATCTACGATTATTGGTGCCTTAATTATCTTTTATGTAAAAAATAAAAACGGAAAAATGCTCGCAATCTCCTTGGGGTTTGCAGCAGGGGTAATGTTATCAGTTTCTTTAGCTGATTTGTTTCCTAATGCCCATCAGTTAATTGCTGCTGAAGTCGGAAAACTTTGGGGAACTTTAATTGCTGTCCTAGCAATGGTAGTTGGTATTGTTATTGCTGCTTTGTTAGATATGCTGGTTCCGCATGAGGAGTTTGATGATGAAACTGGTGACAAACCGCATAAAAACTTACTGCGAGTAGGATTTGTATCAATGTTAGCTATTGCCCTTCACAACTTTCCTGAGGGTATTGCCACCTTTATGGCTAGCTATCGCGATATCACTTTAGGTCTTGCGATTGTTGTTGCGATTTCATTACACAATATTCCTGAAGGTATTTCAATCGCAGCACCAATTTATTTTGCAACCGGCAGTAAGAAGAAAACCTTAAAGTATACATTCCTTGCTGGAATCGCTGAACCTATTGGTGGGATTATTGCATTCTTAGTATTACAACCATTTATGAATGATATTATTCTAGGAATAATGTTTTCTTTAGTTTCTGGTATTATGATCTATATTGCGGTGGAAGAATTAATTCCATCATCTCGTCAATATGGGTTTGACCGGTCAGCTTTAATCGCAACATTATCTGGTATTATTCTAATGCCACTTACTTTTATCTTTTAGTAATAACCGGAGGTGTATGTTATATGAATAAATGCCCTAACTGTGGAGCACGGGTATATTCAAAAGATCGCTATTGTCAATATTGTAAAACAGAGGTAGCCCGTCCACGGCCAATAGAAAAAGACCAATCACAAATAACATATCGATCATATCATTATGATTCAAGCAAAAGTGAGATACAATCAATCAATGATACTGGATCAATTATATGGGGAATTATTGGATTTCTATTTCCGATAATCGGATTATTAATCTATATGATATGGCATACATCAAAACCAAAGAACGCTCAAAAGGCTGGCTTAGGAGCTCTCATTGGTTTTATTGCTCAAGTAGTGGGATTGAGTATTTTACCAGTCTTTAGTTTCTTTAGAATTTTTAGAATATTTCCGTAAACCAAAATCCGATTTAAAATCGGATTTTTTATTTTTTTGCACCATTTGAAATAAAAATTTAATTACAGTATTTTTCTTTTAAGTAGAACTATAGTAATTGAAAAAATAATATATGATTATAATGAGGTGAAAAGAAGTCGCTGTTTAATAAAATATGACAAATTTTAAGGTAAATCAGAAGTTTATTTACTATTTTGCCTTATTTTTTGACAAAATATAGTATAATAAATAATATATTAAGGAGCAATGATAATGTCGATTGTATATAAAATATGCCCTGACTGTGGCTCTCATGACGTAATTGATATTGTATATGGTCGTTTATCAAACGGCTTAAAGAAACTCGTAGAAGATGGGAAAGCCATTTTTGGGGGAGAGACTGGTTATTACTTTAATGAAGAAGGTAAATTAATCAATCTTCCCATCTATCATTGTCAAAACTGTTCATCTAAGTGGGACCGAGAAGACAGTTTAGCAATTGCCTATCAAAAAATTAAAAAGATCATTATTAAATGTAACACACCTAATAATGAGATTTTTATTGATATCAACATAAGTAATCGTGAAGTTTTCTATGAGCAGATTTACAATAATCAAATCTTAAAAAAAGATTTTAAAAAGGTAAGTGTTGAAGCTATTGAAAAGTATCTTTCAATGTTACAATTTGTTGATCTTTTATATTGGAAGCCTCTTTATGAAGCGGAAAGTATTCACAATAATCAATGGACAATGACCATTGTGAAGGAAAAAAGTAGAGTTTATAAAAGTGGTATTAATGCCTATCCTTCTAACTGGAATGCTTTTTGGGGTGTTACTTGCGAACTGTTGAGTACAACTATTGATTTTTAAAAAACTCTAGAATCTTTAGTTATAAATTTTGGATTTTATCCATATAATAAATTGAAGATTGATGAGGCTTAAATGATTGACATGAAAAGCCGAGCTGTATAGACATAATTGGATCAAGATTCAATCTTCAGTAAGGCTGTGAGTTTCACAGCCTTAACTTATTTTAAAGGGAGAAAGTAAATGGCTGTTTCATTATATGATAGTCCTCTAGGACCAATTTATATCTATGAAGAAAATGGATTCATCACGAAACTACTTTTTAATGAAAAGATTAATGATGAAGTTTTAAATGAATCACCCCTAACGATAAAGGCAAAAGAACAACTAGATTTGTATTTCAAGGGTGAGTTAAAGGAATTTAATCTTCCACTTTCCCCAAAGGGTACCCCTTTTAGAAAGAAAGTTTGGCAAGCCCTTTTAAATATTCCCTATGGAAAAACAGCTAGTTATCTAGATATTGCGAGAGCAATCGGAAATGAAAAAGCCTGTCGGGCAGTTGGACAAGCCAATGGTTTTAATCCAATTCCGATTATCATCCCTTGCCATCGCATTATTAATTCCAATGGGAAACTTGGTGGTTATTCTGGGGGATTAGAATTAAAAGTTCAATTACTTGAACATGAAAAGATACACTATTCAAAGAAATAAAAGAAAGGATTTGTTAATATGAATACATTTATCTATAATACACCAACTAAAGTATTTTTGGGACCTGACACTGAAAAAGAAGTTGGTAAAATAATAAAAGAGTATGGTTATAAAAAAGTATTACTCCACTATGGTGGTGGTTCAATCAAAAAGACAGGTCTTTATGACCGGGTTGTCAAATCTTTAGAAGAAGCAGGACTGGACTTTGTGGAGATGGGAGGCGTTAGTCCCAATCCTAAAGTATCATTAGTTCGGGAAACAGTTGCCTTATGCCAGAAAGAAAAAGTAGATTTAATTTTGGCTGTAGGCGGTGGGTCGGTAATCGATTCAGCAAAAGCAGTCGGTGTCTCAGCAATTTCCAACATTGATCCATGGGAATTTAGTATGGGACGGGTTAAACCAACTCAAACTATTCCAGTTGGGGTAATCTTGACTATTTCCGCATCAGGAAGCGAAATGAGTGATTCTTGTGTGCTGACTGATGAAGAAACAATGATTAAAAAAGGGTTTAATACCGATGTGATTAGACCACTATTTGCGATTATGAATCCAATGTTAACTTATTCAGTATCGCCATATCAAACAGCATGTGGGACTACTGATATAATGATGCATACTTTTGAGAGATACTTCACTCATGATCAAGGATTTGAAATCACCGATAATATATCATTAGCACTATTAAAAACCGTTTATCAAGCTGGAAAGGTAGTAATGAAAAATCCTAATGATTATAATGCACGGGCTAACCTAATGTGGGCAAGCAGCTTATCTCACAACGGTTTAACCGGTGTTGGTCGAAACTATAAGATGGTTGTTCATGCTTTGGGGCATGCGGTTAGTGGAACATATGATTTTGTTCATCATGCGGCTGGATTATCAATTTTATTTCCTGCCTGGGCGAAACTTGCCTATCATTCTGCGGTAGATAAGTTTGCTGAGGTGGCCTATCAAGTATTAGAAGTAGACCGTTCAATTGCTCCAAAAGAAGCAGCCTTGCTCGGGATTGAACGATTAGAAAACTATTTTAAAGAATTAGGAATGCCAACACGTTTCAGTGATTTAGGAATTGGCACTGATCAATTCGAATTAATGGCTAATAAATACTCTAATAATGGTCAAAATGCCATTACCACAATTATAACGGTTGATAAAGCTAAAGCTTTAGAAATATTTAATCTTGCGAAATAAAGGTGGATAGGATGAAAGAGTTTGATTTTGAAGATGATGGTAAACTTAGGGTAGTAGTCTTTTTAGGACATAAGTATTTAAAAAGTGCTCCAAAAGATGTGGAAAAAGTAATAATTGAATATCGCGGTCCTGCTCTTGATGTCATCTCTCAACTTAGTGTTCATTGTAATGAAGTTGAAGGTAATGTGGAAGCAGGAACGTCGGTCCACTGTGATGCAGTGGGTGGCGATGTAACTGCGGGTACAAGTGTTAATTGTGATTCAGTAGGTGGCAATGTCAGCGCAGGTACAAACGTTAGTTGTGATGATGTTAAGGGATCGGTTACTGCTGGAACTAGTGTAACCGCATCTAAGATAACAGGCAATGTCACAGCACTAAAGGTTATTGTTAAGGGTTAATATTTCAATATATTAACCTTTTTTTCGCTTTAATAAAAGGTTAATGATATAATAAAAAGTAAGAAACAAGGGAGATGAGAATATGAAAATTTTACATTCTGCTGATTGGCATTTGGGGAGAACAATCAATGGATTTAGCCTAATTGAATTACAAAAAGATATGGTTAATCAAATCATTGATATAATAAAATCTGAAAATATTGATACAGTTGTTTTAGCTGGCGATATCTATGACCGGGCTATTCCGGGAGTAGAAGCTACCCAAATATTAGACTTCTTTTTAACTGAAGTCGCCCTAAATTTAAAAAAACAAATAATTATGGTTTCTGGTAACCACGATAGTTATGAACGTTTAGGCTTCGGCAATGAGTTGTTCCGTAAGGTTGGTATTCACTATGCTAAAACTGCTCTTCAGCCGATTGAAAAGATAATCATTGAAGATAATAATGGCCCTATAAATTTTTATCTGTGGCCTTATCAAAGTTCCTTTTTCTTAAAAGAAAAATATCCCGATCAGAAATTTGCTTCATACAATGATGCTTTTAAATACTTGCTGGGTTTGAATCTAATAAACTATGATGAACGTAATTGTTTCGTGGGCCACAGTTATTATACTTATGGGATGCAAAAAGATTTGGTTGAATCTGATTCAGAACGTCAACTATCGGTTGGTGGTGCTGACTTTCTTGATGTGAAATTATTAAAGGGATTTGATATAGCTATGTTTGGGCATCTTCATGGTCCCCAAAAGGTCGGACCTGAACTATTTCGATATGCTGGTTCACCCCTAAAATACTCTTTTTCGGAAGTGAATCATCAAAAGAGTGTGGTAATTTATGATTTTATTGAAAAAGGAAAGATAACATACAAAATAGTCCCTATCAAACCTTTATATGATATGAAAACGGTCAAAGGATATTTAAAGGATATCGTTAATAATGGAGTTGAAGGGGTCGGTCAATATGATCTCATTCAATTGATTCTCATTGATGAGGAAAGAGTTTATGAACCGATGGCTTCAGTGCGAACTCGTTATCCCAATGTCCTTGAATTAAGATATGAAGAAAAGAAAGAAGATCTTGAATTTAATCTTGGTGATCCTCAATCTGAGTCAAAGGATATCATTGAATTGTTCTCAGAGTTTTATGAAAAAATAAACAATCGTAGTATCAATGATGAAGAACTGAACATCATCAAAGATGTTTATCAAAAAGTATTGGAGGGCGAAAATCATGAGAATAATTAATTTAGAATTTTTCGCTTTTGGTCCCTATCCCGGCAAAGTCGAGATTGATTTTGTTCCAATCAATGAACGTCAGTTATTTTTGATTACTGGACCAACCGGTAGTGGTAAGACAACTATCTTTGATGCAATTGCCTTTGCTTTATTTTCGCAACCATCGGGTAATTACCGTGATCGAATGGGTCACCGGAGTCATTTATGTAAGACGGATGAAAAAACCTATGTTAAACTTGCTTTTGAATTAAATGATAATCGCTATCAAATAATCCGTTTTCCCCAACAAGAAATAATGGATCGAAACGGGAAACTAGTTACAAAATATAGCGAAGCTTATTTAACATTACCAGATGGCACTATTATTGAAGGTGTTCGTAGGGTAGATGAAGAACTTTCATCAATATTAAAACTAAACGCAAGCCAGTTTAAACGGATAGTTATGTTGGCTCAAGGAGAGTTTCGTGAACTATTATTTGCGAGTAGTCAAGAACGAGAAGAAATATTTCGGGTCATCTTTGGCACAGATGATTTAAAGCGTTTCACGGACATCTTAAATGAAGAATTAAAAAAAGTTCAAAAAGAAAAGGAACGAATCTGTCAAAAGATTGACCTTACCGTAGATGGTTTGAATCTTAATGAACCAAAGGGACATCTTCCTTTTGAGGCTATCGCCACAATGGAGGGAAATGATCCGCTTCTTAATCATTTAGAAAAAGAGATTGAACAAACTAATAACCAAGTTGAAGATCTTGATAAAAATATATTTGAAATAAATGATTTAATCACAAAAACTAATGTTGAAAAAGAAAAAGCTAGGGAAGATAATAAAGATTTAGCTGAACTAAAAGATTACCGTAATGAACTTTCTAGATTAAACCAAATGGAATCTGAGATAAAGAATGATGAAATATTAATAAAAAAATTAGACAATATTCCATATATTGAAACTTTTGAAAATGCTTATAAATCACAACTTGAAGTAATCCAAAAACTAGGTCAAGATTATGAAAAGAATCAAAAAGAAATAGAGACTAATGAAAATAGTTTAAACAAAAAGGAAAAAGAGAAATTGGAGATTATTGAGGAATTAAATAGTATTAAGAAAGAATGGGAAGAAAAGAACCTATCCACGCATGAAAAAAATATCAATCAGTATTTTGAATATGATCAAAATCTCCAAGAATTTGAAAAATCAAAAAAAGATTTAAAAGAATTAGTTGAAAATTATGAAGAAAAAAATAAAGAAAAACTAGACAAAGAAAAATTGTTGGATGCAAAAGAAGAAAAAAAACAAGAATATCTTAAAGATATTAATCAAAAAATTACCATTTTAGAAGAAAAAGTTAGATGTGAAAAATTAATAGATAAACTAAATGAGTTCTTAAAAAGCATTCAATCTTTAACTAAAAAAGAACAAGAGATTAAAGCATTAGATAAAGAAGTTATTATTGAGGAAATAAAGTATCATGAACTAAATAGAGATTTAGCAGAGATGGAACTGAAATATAGCTTATATCAAGCCGGTGCTTTAGCAGCTGATTTAAAACCAGGTGAACCATGTCCTGTTTGTGGTTCAACCGAACACCCACAGCTTGCTATTATATCTGAAGAAGTGTCAAAAGAAAAAATAGAGATTCAAAAAGAAATAGCTAAGAAGCAATCTGAAAAATACAATGAAATAAAAGCCAAATTAAATACAGAAAAATTAAATAAAGAGAGTCTAAACCAAAAAATCTCAGATGAAAAAGCAAAACTGGATTTAGATATTGAGGGTGAAGAAGCAGTAGCAGAATTGATTAATCAAACTAACATCAATCTTAATTCTTTAACTGAAAAGTATAATAATATATTAGAAAAAGAGAAAGAATTAAAAATAATCGAAGAAAATATTAAAGATCTTCAAAAAGATATTGAGACAATAAAAGACGAGTTGCAAACAATAAATAATAATAAAATCAGCAAAAAAACAACCTTGGATAATCTATTAACACGAATAGAAAAGGTTAGAGGAGTACTTCCAAAATACTATGTAAATGCTACTATTTTAAAAGAACTTATTGAGAATCTTAATAGTAACAAAATCATAAAAGAACAACGTATGCAAGACCTAAATGAAGAGACTACAGGATTAAAAGCCACTATAAAACAAGGAAAAATTAGTTTAGCAAAAGATAGGGAAAACCTCCAAAATCAAAAAGAAGAATTAACCAAAAAAGAAAATAAACTTAAAGAAGAAATATTGAAAATCTTTGATAGTGCAGAAGAATATGAAACGGCTAAAAAGAATAAAGACTCCAAGGAAGATTTGGTTAAAAAGGTAGATGAGTACTATAAAAATATTAGAAAAATAACTTCAGACATTGAAACTTTAGAAAAAAGAACTAAAGGAAAAGAAGTTGTTGATTTGAAAGTTTTTGATGAAAAGATTGAGGTTTATTCAAAAAATCTAGAAGAAGTAAATAAAAAACGGGATGAACTATGGGTAAAATTAAATAATAATAGAGAAGGTTTAAAAAACCTGAAGAAGTTATATAAGGATTTTTTAAAGATCAATAATCACTTTGTGATGATTAATAATTTAGATGATTTAGCTCGAGGCCAAAATGAATATCGAATCAGTTTTGAACGATATATTTTAGCTAGTTATTTTGATAATATCTTAAAAAGCGCAAATATCAAACTAAAAGAAATGACGGGAATGCGCTATCAATTTGAAAAGCGTGAAGGGAAGGCTAAAGGACGAGCTCAACAAGGATTGGACATCAATATATTTGATAATTATACAGGCAGAGAACGTGATGTTAAGACCTTATCAGGTGGTGAGTTGTTCAAAGCCTCACTTGCTTTAGCTTTGGGACTTTCTGATGTTATCCAACAAAATGCTGGTGGAATTAGTATAAATACCATATTTATCGATGAGGGCTTTGGTTCACTTGATTCGGAATCTTTAGACAGTGCCCTTCAAACTTTAACCGATATTCAATCCAAAGGAAAGATTATCGGTATCATATCCCATGTCCAAGAAGTTAAAGATCGATTAAGTACAAAAATTATGATTGGAACTTCCAAATCAGGAAGTTACATCGACAAGATAACCATTTAGAAGAAGAGGTGGATTATGAAAGTATTGCATAAAACGGTGATTGTAGTAGCGACCGTTTCATTACTGTTGTTGCTTTTCTATTTATCAGTGATGCCAATAGCAATGAGCAAATGGTTTTATATGATGAATTATGAAAACTATCAGGCAGATGATGCGACCGGATATTCAATGGAAGAACTATCAGAGATAACCGATATTATGTTAGATTATTTAAAAGATAAACGAGATTCGATGCAACACGAAATTAACGGGAAAGAAGTATACTCTGAGCAGGCCATAATTCATATGGAGGATGTCAAAGTCTTATTTGTTGGAGCTCGAAGATTGGCATGGTTTGTTCTTGCGCTATTTATTGCTTCAATAATTTATATTGTCTATTATTTTAAAGAATTGAAAGGTTATCTAATGAGAACAGTTATAACAGCATCCGCTGTAGCCATTGGGTTAGTCGTTATGGCCGGCGCTTTTGCTGCTGTGAATTTTGATGTGGCCTTTGTTTGGTTTCATAAGGTTATCTTTCCTAACCAAGAAAAGTTTGAAAATGCCTTTTTTGATCCAGATGATTTCTTAATCAATATGCTCCAAGGCGAACTATTTTTCAATTTTGCGATTGTCATCATTGTTACATTTATTATCTTAATTGCTATAGTTGTTGCAGGATTATATTTTTTCCAAAAAAAATATATTGACCGAGTCTATGAAAATTAAAATTCTTGATAATCATAAGATTGATTACACCATTAGACGATCCAAAAGAAATAAGATAACGATAAAAATCAACCCAATCGGCAAAGTAAATATTCTAGTGCCTAGGATTGTGAGTGCTTCGGATGTCAATCAAGTAGTGGAAAAAAACATCGATTGGATTAAAAAAACAAGGGAAAAAGTTATTCCCTTAGAGCGGAAGTTTATCACCGGTGAAGACTATTTATTTCTTGGGAAGAAATATCAAATTGAAGTAATTATAAGCAAATACGAAAAAGTTTATATTATGAATGATAAATTATTTCTCTATACCAGTAGTGATGACTTGAATCATAAAAAGAGGATTATTGAGAATTGGATAAAAGATATGGTAGAAATGACATTCTCGGAAATATTTAATAAATGTTTTCAAGAAATGGAACCTTATCTAAAAAGTTATCCTAAATTGCTTGTGAAGCGTTATCGTTCACGTTGGGGATGTTGCTATCCCACTCGAAATACTATTATTTTAAATGATAAATTAATTCATCTGCCAGTCTATTTAATTAGATACGTAATAATGCATGAAATGTCTCATCTACTTTTCCCTAGTCATAATCAAGACTTCCACCGCTTTCTTCAAAGTTTTATCCCAAATGAACTAGAATGTCGAAGAGATTTAAGAAAATATAGTGTTTATTATGAATAACCCCTTAGCCATAGCTAAGGGGTTACTCTTTTATAAAGATAAAGTCTTTTATCAGTTCCTATTTTATTGATGACACCAAGATGGGAAAGGATATTGGATGAGACTTGAGCTGTCTTTAACCTAATCCGGGCTTCTTTGGCTAAATCTTTGGTGGTGAAGGGTTCCTTTAGTGAATCAGGTAACATTTTTAGATAATCCAAAGGAGAAGTCAAATTAATCTCTTCAATTAGTTTAAGCGGAACTTGGTCAATTTTATTTGTTTCATTATATTTAGGTTTGTGATTGTGACGATATTCACATGATTCGATTAGTAAAAGTTTAATCCTTAAATTAGGGTTTGACAAGAATGGTTTTATTTTATAGAGTTCATGGGAACAATCAAGGGGATGACACGATTTGGGTGATTTTCTAGACGAGATAATCTCCCCGCTATCATCAACGTAGTGAATATACTTTACAGCAGCCAAAGGGTATACAATAGTGACTTGATGGTCTTTTAAGAATGATGAGAGTTTGCTCCGTAAAGTATTGAAATTTCTAAGTTGAATTTCATAAATATGATTTCCTTTTACTACATCAGCAATATACTCATTGATTGGTATTTCGTGAAATGATTGATCTGGTTCTAAAAAATGTTTGATTGCTGCATGTAAGGTTTTTTCGTTTAAGGTCCCAATTGATGTTCTTTCCCCTTTAATTTTTGAGACTATTGTTTTAAAATCTTTCATATTAATTTCCTCACCCTTAATTATAGCACAAAGTTTGTGTTAATAAAACATAAGCCAATAAAATTGTAAAAAAGTAAAAAAATGATATAATATTTATGATATATTGAAAATAAGAAAATAAATATAAATTATGGAGGTAATATGAAAAAACTATTAATTGTAATTGACTTTCAAAAAGACTTTGTTGATGGGAGTTTAGGATTTTCAAAGGCCGAAGAACTAGATGAAAGAATTTATCAAAAGATTAAAAAATATCAAGACGAAAAGCAAGACATTATCTTTACTTTTGATACCCATCAGCCGGACTATTTAAATACTCAAGAGGGTCGTTATTTACCAATTGAGCACTGTCTTAAAGGTTCGCCAGGCTGGGAACTATACGGAAAAGTTGGCGCTTTTTATAAAGAAAATAACAATAAGGAAAATATAAAAGCCATTGAAAAAATAACCTTTGCCTCACTTGATTTAGGTGTTTATTTAAAAGATAAAGATTATCAAGAAGTAGAATTAGTTGGCCTAGTTTCAAATATTTGTGTATTATCGAATGCAGTTATTGTCAAGGCAGCTCTTCCTGAAACTAAAGTAATCGTTGATGCTAGTTGCACAGCTAGCGCTAGTGAAGATTTACACAATAAATGCCTTGATGTAATGGCTGGAATTCAAGTAGAAGTAGTGAATCGTTAATGAAAAATATTCGTTCTAATTATACAATGCTTTGTGACTTTTACGAATTAACGATGGCCAATGGTTATTTCGTAAAAGGAATGAAAGACAAAATTGCCTATTTTGATGTCTTCTTTCGCACCTTCCCAGATCAAGGGGGATTTGTGATTGCTGCGGGGCTTGAAGAGGTTATTAAATATATTCAAAATATACATTTTACTGCCGATGATATCGAATTCTTGAGATCAAAAAAAATATTCAATGAAGAATTTTTAAAGTATTTAGAAAACTTTAAATTCACTGGAGATATTTATGCTGTACCGGAAGGAACGGTTGTCTTTGCTAATGAACCGATGATGATTGTCAGAGCACCAGTGATCGAAGCCCAATTTATTGAAACTTATGTATTGACTTCGTTAAACTATCAATCATTAATAGCAACTAAAGCCAATCGAGTAGTTCGAGCATCCGAAGGAAAAGTAGTTTCTGAATTTGGAGCAAGACGAGCACATGGTCCAGAATCTGCCCTTTTAGGCGCAAGAGCAGCTTATATTGGAGGATGTGATAGTTCTTCTAATACCCTAGCAGATCGCGATTTTGGTGTTCCATCATCAGGAACGATGGCCCATTCTTGGGTTGAGATGTTTGATGATGAGTTAAGTGCATTTAAGGCATACTGTGAGATTTATCCAGAAAATACTGTCTTACTAGTAGATACATATAATATTGAAAAAAGCGGTATTCCAAACGCAATCAAAGCTTTTAATGAAGTATTAGTACCAAAAGGATATCGACCAAAAGGAATTAGAATTGACTCAGGTGATATTGCCTATGAATCTAAACGGGCTCGTAAAATGTTAGATGAAGCTGGTTTTCAAGATTGTAAGATTGTTGCTTCTAATTCATTAGATGAATATCTGATCACTGATCTCATTTTACAAAATGCTAGTGTTGACTTTTTTGGTGTTGGTGAACGTTTAATCACTTCGAAAAGTAGCCCTGTTTTAGATGGAGTGTATAAATTAGTAGCGGTAGAAGATGAAGAAGGTAATATTACTCCTAAGATTAAAATCAGCGAAAATATCGGAAAAATCACTACTCCTCATTATAAGAAGGTGTATCGACTTTATGACCGTGAAACCAATAAGGCATTGGCTGATTTAATTACCGTTTATGATGAAGTAATCGATGATACGAAACCACTATTAATCTTTGATCCAATTGCAACTTGGAAACAGAAAACTCTAACTAATTTTTATGCTCGTGAATTATTGGTTCCAATTTTTAAAGGTGGCGAGTTAGTATATCAACTTCCAACACTTGAAGAAATTAAAGATTATGCCCAAAAAGAAGTTGATACTTTATGGGAAGAAGTGAAACGTTTCGAGAACCCTCATCGTTACTATGTTGATTTATCCCAAAAATTATGGGATATAAAAAATGAGTTATTGTTTGCTCAAAAGCGATAGACTGCCTTGGCAGTCTTTTTTATGGCAAATATTAACACAATCATTTAATTTTTCCTATGACATTTTATGTTGAAAGATGATATAATTATAAATGGCTATATAATGTTATGGGAGGAAAAGAAATGAAAATCGTAAAATTTCTTATAATTAATTTGTTTATATTAAGTATAACTATCTTCTTAGCAGGTTGTGGCGAAAATACCCCTCCGGTTGGTGGTGGAGATCCTGATGAATACACGATGGAAGAAGCAATTGATTATGTTAATAAACTGTTTCCTACATATGTGATTGAAGATATTGAACTTCCAACTACCATTGAAGGTACAACTACAACCATTACTTGGAGTTCTAATAGAGAAGAATTAATTAATAGAGAAGGAAAGGTTACCAGAGGTTATGAATTTGAAACAGTAAGACTTACGGCTCGCATTCGTTTAAATGGTAAAACAGAAACAGTCCGTAATGAAGTAACTGTTATTCCAATGGAAAGTCCACTTCCAAAAAATAAAAAGTTAGTATTTGCCTATAATTATGTGGGGGGACAAGGATTTGATCAAATTCCAGCCCACAAGATTGATGTAATGAACTATGCTTTTGCCTATTTAAAAAATGGCAAAATCGACTTTAGTACTATTCGTCATGCTGAGCAAATTATTCGTTTAAGAGAACGAGGAACTAAAGTTGTCATTTCACTTGGTGGTGGCGGTTCTTCGGGAGGCTTTAGTCAAGCAGTTTCTACCACAAATGGCAGAAAAGCATTAATTGACTCAATTATTGAAGGGGTTAAAAAGTATCACTTCAGTGGCGTTGATGTTGACTGGGAATATCCAGGAAGCGGTCCTGATGCTTTACCGAATGATAAGGAAAACTTTACTTTATTCTTAACAGAGTTAAAAGCTGAACTAGTAAAAGTTGATCCGAATTTACTATTAACTGCAGCTTTAGGAATTGACCCAACTATTGTTAAAAACCTTGACGTACCAGCTATTAGTCAAGTATTAGATTATGCTCACCTAATGACTTATGATTTCGTAACAGCAAACACCGAAAATGAACAGCATTTAACTAATTTATATAGTTCACCAATGCAAGGTAATTATAGTGTTCAAAATGCGGTTAACCATTACAATTCATTAGGTATGCCACTTGAAAAAATTGTAATCGGTGCAACCTTTTATGGTCGTCAACGCTCTTTCTATTCTGATGGAACAAAGTCAACTTACACAAGTATTTCCTATACAGAAATCAAAGAGAAATATTTAAGTAATCCTGATCTCATCACTTACTATTTTGATGAAGCAGCACAAGCTCCGTATCTTCGAAATGATAATCTTTTTATCACCTTTGATGATCCACGCTCTATCAAAGCTAAGTGTGAATTTGTTAAGGAACGAGACCTAGCTGGAATTATGTTTTGGCAATATAATCAAGATCAAACAGGTGAATTATTAGATACAATTTATATCAATATTCGTTAATAATTGAAAAAATCATTTGAAAATGGAATCTTTACTTTCTAAAAGTAAGGATTCTTTTTTATTTTTGAGAAAAACACTACATTTTTTTCGCTACTTATAGTCTGCTAAAATAAAGACGTATTTTGTCTTAACGTTTTAGTTTACTAAAAAGTGGCTATATGATAAGGTTAACTCATACTAACATATAATAGGAGGAAGGAAAATGAAAGAAATTATTGACAGCAAGACTGTTCAACTACTGAAAGAAAGGTTTGAACGGGTAGATGGAGGCGGTACTAACAGTTACGCTAAATTTTTAAGAAGAAAGAGGTTGGAACAAAAAAGAACTTTACACGACGTAGCAAATGGGGTATGCAGTCCCAGCTATCTTTCAAAAATTGAGAATAATACAGTAGAAGTATCGGATGAGTATTTTCGAGCATTATGTGAGAATCTTGATATTAAGTATGATGAGGTAAAGAAAGAACGAAACGATTCAATCTTTAACGACATGCTCAAAAAATATATTAGTTTTAAGAAAAAAGATATTAAAGCAATGATTGAGAAAGCGATCAATACTGGTGCTTATTGTGAAACAGAAGTTGAAATAATGTTACTATTCAATAATATTATTGAAGGCTTATATGAAGAAGCAAAGATATTGATTCATAAATTGAATGAAGTTAAAACAGCTTTGACAACCCAAGAACTATTACATTTTGTATATTTAACGACCTTATATCTATATAAAACCGGTAACAGTAAAAAAGCTTTTGATTATGTTTTGATGTTACAAACGGTAAAGTTTGATAATGAATTATTGAAACAAGCTATTTATGATTTGGCCATTGATATTTTTTATAAAGTAGGGAAATATCATTTGATGGGAAAATGTTATTACTATATTGAAAAGAATAACTATAACCAACTTTTCAGCAAACGTTTAATCATTCATAAGTTTCAACAATTAGAATTAGAATCTAGAAGTTCATATCATCCAGCTCATGCGGAATTAAAAAGTTTGATTAGTCTGCTGGATAGTGAAAACATTCTTGATGAATATGGTTATTATTTAGCCAAGATTTATTATAATAATCAAAACTATTTGCGATCTCTTCAATGTATCTTGAAGCGTCCGTTAACGGCACGAAGTGTTGCCCTTTTAGCAACAAACTTGGGTATGTTGGATAAAACACGACATCAAAAAGAAGTGTATGCCAAAATCATTAATTATGAGTTTGAGAAAAACGAAACCGAATATCAATATCATACCGAAATGATAATTAATAAATTAAATGGAGAAAATGAATATCGTCAGATTAACTTTATTAAGAATGTGGTAATGGTTAATCAAAAGACTCATTATGATGAGTTTTTGCATGACTTAGCATTAGCGGAGTTTGCTAAGTTAGGTTTTTCGATAGGTAAATATAAAGATACATTGCGTTATCTTATGAATCTTTCTTAATTACAAAAGGGTTTTTACAACCCTTTTTCTTAATGAAAAAACTGCACATAAAGTGCAGTTAGTTCTTTTCTGTTCTTTGAGACAATTTGAATCTTGCAAAATCTAGTATTTCGTCTATTTCATCTCGATCAAGGGTTTGACCTTGATATACTATTTTAAAGGAGGTTAAGAGTTCATCGAGGTTGGCTTCTTTTAACTCATTAATAGGTTCTTGGTTAAGTGGTTGCTTAAGAAAACTGTCTAGGTCGCTGAAAAAATTGTTGCCGATGATGATGTCAACCGGTACATTGAAAAGAGCGGATATCTCTTTTAAAGATTCATAGTCAGGTTCGCGTCTTCCTTGTTCCCACATTCCGATTGTACTTTCGGCTTTGTAAAGTTTTCTAGCAAGCTCTTTTTGGGTCCATCCTTTACTGGTACGCAACCTCTTAATGTTTTTTCCATATGTTTGAGACATATTGCCACCTCAATGAAAATTATAATATATTCTGTATGGCTTTTGTTTAGAAAACACTTGACACCACAAAAAGTGTTGTGTATAATTGATATACACGATATGTGTAGCAAGGAAAAGACGAAAGGGCAGGGAAGGGGAGATTCTATGTGGGTGTTATAGGAATAATTTCTGATAAATTAAAGGGTTTTTTAGGCCCTTTTTTCGGTATTAGGTTTAATTTTTATGTTTTATGTCAAGAATAAATTTTAAGGTAATTCACTTTAAAAATAGGCTCAAATACGGTATAATAAATAATAGGTGATATTATGATAGATTATCTAAAAAAACTAAATGAGCCTGAATTATATCAAGATTTAGTTGAATATGCAATTAACAATAAAGTACCAATAATAAAAGAAGATGGTCTATGGTTGTTAAAGAAAATAATTAGATTAGTCAATGCTAAAAATATTTTAGAAATTGGATCAGCAATTGGTTACTCCGCTTTACATATGGCATCAATTGATGGGGATATCCAAATTGATACTATCGAACGAGACTCGAAAATGATTGAACAAGCAATAGAAAACTTTAATAAATATGATCTAAATCATCAAATCAATTTGATTAAAGGTGATGCTTTAGAATTAGACTTAGACACTCTTAGATCACAATATGATCTTATTTTTATTGATGCCGCTAAAGCTCAGTATCAAAAGTTTTTTTTGAAATATACTACCCTATTAAAAAAAGGTGGCATTGTTGTAACTGATAATATAATCTATCATCAATTAGTTAATGGTCACCATAATAATATTAGTAAGAATACCCAATCACTAGTTAAGAAGATTGATGCATATAATCATTGGCTTCAAAGCCTTGATGATTATAGCACCACTTTTTTATCTATTGGTGATGGGCTTGCAATTAGTGAAAGGATAAAGTAATGAATATATTTTTAGAAGTTATATCTTTAGATAATATCGTTCAAAGAAGTAATTATTTTGAATATGTAGTTGGTTTAGAAGGAATTAGTTTGAGAGCACCGGCTACTTTTTCATTTGATGAAATTGATCAAATCATTGGAAAGGCTGAAAGTGTTGGTCATGGAGTAGCATTGAACGCAAGTAAGATCTTTCATGAAGACGAACTAGACCATTTACGTGCTACTTTAATGGCGATAAAAGAGCGAAATATTAAACATATCTTTTTTAGTGATTTAGCAGTTTATATGATTGCTAGAGAACTAGGTATGAATGACCGACTTATCTATAATGCGACAACTTACCTAGCTAATAGTGAAGATGTCAATCACTATTTAGACTTGGGGACAAGTGTTGTTATCTCTCCCGATTTATCACTTAGAGAACAAATAGAAATTGTAAATCATACCAAAAAGCCAAGTGTTATTTTTGCTTTTGGTAAATATGCAATTTTTCATTCACGTCGTGAACTATTAACCAACTATTTCGAATATCGAAATTTTGATAATATTAATCTGAGAAACAATCGAAACCTTACGATTGTTGAAGAGTTGCGTTTTGAACACCATCCAATTGTGGAAGATGAAAATGGTACTCACGTATTTACATCTAAGTATTACTGTTTGTTAAAAGAAATCAACCTATTTAATAAACCGTTTAATTTATATTTAAGTACCAATTTTCTAACAAATGACCAAATAAACTTCCTTGCACAAACATATGATGATGCCGCTACTAATAACAAAAAAGCAGAAAGTTTTTATGATGAATTACAACAAGTAATTCCAGGATTAGGTGAAGGCATCCGTAATCAAAAAACATTTTTACTAAAGAAGGACGGAGGTGCCGAATGAAAAAGATAGAATTATTAGCACCAGCCGGTGACCTTAATCGAGCTAAAGTAGCACTGATGTATGGAGCAGATGCCGTCTATATCGGTGGTAAAGAGTTTAGCTTGCGAGCACGCGCTTCTAATTTTACTTTAGAAAATATTGAAGCAATTGTTGAGTTTGCGCATAAGATGAATAAGAAAGTATATGTAACGACTAATATAATTCCTCACGATGAAGATTTACCTAATTTAGAAAATTACTTAAGAGCTTTAGAAAAAATACAAGTAGATGCAATCATTGCTTCCAGTCTTCATATTGTTAAAACTGCTCGAGAGGTTGCCCCTAAATTAGAGGTCCACTTGAGCACCCAAGCTTCAACTACTAATTCCGAAGCAATTAAGTTTTGGCAGGAACTTGGGGTTACAAGAGTTGTATTGGCTCGAGAAACTACATTGAAAGAAATTGAAGCGATAAAAAATAAATCTGAATTAGAATTAGAAATCTTCATTCACGGTGGTATGTGCGTCAGTTATTCCGGTCGCTGTATCTTAAGCAACCACTTAACTAATCGTGATGCTAACCGAGGAGGATGTGCTCATTCTTGTCGTTGGAACTATCATTTATATGAAAATAAAAAGTTAGTAAGTGATCAATCATTTAATATGGGTTCTAAAGACTTGATGGCAATAGCTCAAATTCCTAACTTGATTGATTTAGGGGTTGAGAGTCTAAAAATTGAAGGACGAATGAAATCAACATATTACTTAGCAACCGTCATAAGATGTTATCGTCGCCTTATTGATGAATATTTAGAAAAGCAACATATCTCTGAGGAGCGATTAGCCTACTATGCGAGTGAAATCGCTAAAGCAGAAAACCGCCCAACAGCAACCGGCTTTTTAGAAGGTCGCCCAGGGATTTCTGCTCAAATGTATGATAATGTCGCTGAGGTTCCAACAAAAGAATATATTGGTTATGTCTTAGAATATGATGAAGCAAATCAAACGGCTGTTATCGAACAACGCAATTACTTTGAAGTTGGCGATCAAGTTGAATTTTTTGGTCCCCAACTCGACAATACCATTTATGTTGTAGAAAAAATGGTTGATGCTCTAACTGATGAAGAATTGACCGTGGCGCGTCATCCATTACAGTTAATTAAAATTAAAGTTCCATTCAAATTAAGTACCCATGATTTGATGAGAAAAGTAATAACATAAACGGTTGATAAGTTAAACATTTTTTGGTATAATACTATCAATGAAATATGAGGTGGATTAAATGAAAAATAAGTATACGATCATTACCCAAGATGGACTTAAGAAATTACAAGATGAACTCGAAGGGTTAAAACATGAGCGTGAAGAAAATATTGAGGCCTTAAAAGAAGCGCGAGCTCAAGGTGACTTATCAGAAAATGCTGATTATGATGCTGCTCGTGAACGTCAAGCTCAAATTGCTAACCGAATTAAACAAATTGAAGCAATTCTAAAAAACCACGTTGTAATTAAAGAAGATGAAAATAACAACTTAGGAAAAACTGTTACTATTGTGTATCTTAAGGATATCGCTGGTAACAAAACTGAAAATACTGGACGAATTGAAAAATTCACAATTGTTGGTAGTTTAGAATCTGATCCAGCTTCCGGTAAGATATCAAATGAATCACCACTTGGTTCCGTTATTGTAAATAAGGGAGCTGGTGAAGAAGTAGTCGTTAAACCTGAAGATGGAGCACCGTTCCATATCCGAATCCTAGAAGTAAAAGACTCAAACGGCCGATGATCGCGATTATAGGTGCAATGGCCAAAGAAGTGGCTGCTCTCTTGGAATTGCTTGATAATCCTCAAAGCAAAACCTTGGGGTCCCGTACTTTTTATGAAGGCCAAATTAAAGGTTTTCCGGTCGTGATTACAGTGGCCGGAATTGGAAAAGTAAATGCTAGTATAACGACAACATTAATCTGTGAACATTATCATCCACAACTAATTATTAATGTTGGGGTGGCTGGTGGAGTTAACCAAGTCTTAAAAACCCTAGACATTGTGATTGGTACCACGGTTGGTTATCATGATGTTGATTTAACCATAGATGGTAATCAAATAGGAGAGTTGCCAGATTTACCAAGGTTTTTTAGCTCAGATGAAAAATTAGTAAATGGACTAAAGGATTTTCAGTTAAAGAATCGAAAGGTTCATTGTGGCACAATTTTAACCGGTGATCAATTTGTTACAGACTTTCATAAAGTAGAAAGCTTAATAAATAATCACTATCAAAATCAAAATATAATGGCAGTTGATATGGAATCAGCAGCGATTGCGCATGTTGCCTATACCTTTGGGATACCATTTATTATCGTTCGGTCAATTAGTGACTTAATTGGCAGTACTGATCAATTGGATGAATATAGTAATTTTGTAGAAGAAGCATGTCTTAATGCGACCGAGGTTACGAAACACATATTATCTGAAATTGAAAAAAAGAGATAACGTAATTTTATCTCTTTTTTTATGGATTTACCCATGTTCTTTTAGATATAAGTAAAGTTTGGTTAAAGCTCGTTTTTCGATCCGTGACACATAACTTCTAGAAATGTTCAAACTCTTAGCAATCTCTCGCTGTGTTTCCACAAAATGATTGTTTAATCCATAACGTCTTGATATTATTTCTAACTCGCGATCGCTAAGGATACTTAATGCTTCGTTTAGGCGAGCATTCTTTTCTTCAATCAGCAATTCTTCATCAGCTGATAGTGCTGTGTCTTGGATGATATCACAAAGTCTAATTTCATTACCTTCCTTATCTTCGCCAATTGGTGCTAGCAACCAAGATGTTTCTTTTCTCTTTTTATTACTTCGCAAATGCATCAATATTTCATTTTCGATGCATCTTGCTGCATAAGTTGCTAGTTTAGTGTTAGAATTAAAGTTGTAAGTATCAACGGCCTTTATTAAACCAAAGGCTCCGATTGATAATAAATCATCCTTATCTTCACGAGTGTTTTCAAACTTTTTAACTATATGAGCTACTAAACGGAGATTGTGTTCGATTAAAGTATTACGAGCATCAAAATCTCCTTCTTGCCAAAGTTTAAGATATTTTTCTTCCTCTTCGGGAGACAAGACTTCGGGAAAACTTTGAGAATTGAGTGCTCCAATTAGTGGCAGTAATAGTAGCGATAATAGATTAATCAAAAATAAACAACTCCTTTTCATTATTTTTAGACAAAAATAGGCTTATTTAGTATAATATAATTATCAAATTAGTTGGAGGAATATATGGACTATAAAAAATTTGTACCAAATGAAGTGTATCGTAGTGTCTTTGATATTGACTTCAAGAAATTATATGAAGATGGTAAAAGAATAATACTAACCGATGTTGATAATACCCTCATTAGTTACGATGAAGTAGGTCCAAGTGAACAACTATTAATGCTCCATCAAGAATTAACTAACATGGGTTTTAAAATATATTTAATTTCCAATAATAATATTTTTAGACTAGAAAAGTTTAGTGAAAAATTTATCAATGAAGGCTTTATAGCGAGTGCCCGAAAACCATTAAAGCGTGGTTTTAAACGAGCGATAAAGTTAATCAATCGACCTGCCGAAGAAATTATTGTCATTGGTGATCAAATTATGACTGATGTCTATGGAGCAAAAAGATCAGGACTAGATGTAGTTTTGGTTAAACCAATCAAAAAATCAACCGAGAAATGGTATACGCGGTTTAATCGCTACTGGGAAAACAAAATAGTTAAAAAGATTAAAAAGGTTAATATTGATATTTATAATAAAATAATAAATCTAAAAGAAGGAAATGATAATGATTAAATGTATTGGCTGTGGAAGCACTTTACAAACTATTGATGAAAATAAAGAAGGTTACATTAGTGAAGAAACATTAACTAAACATCGAGAGATGGCTTATTGTAAAAGATGCTATCAAATTCAACACTATGGAAAAGTAACCCGTCTTCCTTTTGATCTTCATCGATATAAAAAGCAAATGTCCCGAATCAAAAAAGAAAGAGCTAAAGTCCTTTTAATTATTGATGTGCTCGATATTTATGGATGTTTTAATCCGGTTATTATCGATGCCATCAGTGAAAGTGAAGTTATCATTTTAATCAATAAAGTTGATGTATTACCTAAAGGAATAAAAATAGCTAAGATAGAAAATAGAGTCAGAGAAATTGCATATGAAAAAGGTTTGAATGTTAAAAAAGTAGTTAATATTTCAGCCTTAAAAAGTCAAAACATTATACAAGTAATTGACTGGATATTGAAAGAAGCAAAACAAAATGTCTATTTGGTGGGGCTTGCAAATAGTGGTAAATCAACCTTTTTGAATGCGGTAATAAAGAAATACTTTAATGAAACTAAAGATATAATCACTACTAGTTATGTCCATGGAACTACCTATGATTTTATTAAAATTCCACTGGAGGATAACATTAATTTAATCGATACACCAGGCTTAATTAGTAATAGTCAATATAGTTACTATTTAACTGATAAGTCAATGAAAATAATAAATCCTAAAAAGTATTTAAAACCAACCATATATCAGTTAAATGATAACCAAACTATCTATATTGGAGGTTTGTTTAGACTTGATATCTTAAGGGGCGAAAATATAACGGTGACAACTTTCCTATCTAATAGTCTATATGTTCACCGCACCAAATTAGAAAATGCTGATAAACTCTATGATAATCAAGTAACAAAGCAATTATCACCCCCAAGTAAAGATGAATTATTACTTATGGGCACTTTAAAGTTAAAAGAAGAAGTAAAACTCGCTGGCGAAAAAAAAGCCATTATAATAGGTGGATTAGGATTTATCCATTTGACTGGAACCAACTTAACGGTTCGAACCTTTGCTCCAGAAATGATCGATATAAAAATTGTTGATCCGATTATTTAGGTGTAACGATGACCTACGAAAAAATATATGATATAGTGAAACAAAAATTTTCTGGAGTCTATCTGAACCGCTTCATTCATATGGAAGGTGTGGTTAAGATGGCGCTAAGGTTAAATGAACATCACGGTCTTAACCTCAATCCGGAAAAAGTGAAGTTGGCGGGTTTGTTACATGATTATGCAAAAATAATCAAAATATCAGAATTAGAAGAAGTTATTAGAAAAGAATACTCTGGCGAGTTATTAGAAAATATTTTAGAAGTTCCAGCGACTTATCATTCATTTGCTGGTGCATACTATATAAAAAGAGATTTTAATATTGATGATGAAGAAATTTTAGATGCTGTGATTTATCACACTACCGGAAAAAAGGATATGGCTCCTCTGACAAAGTTAATCTTTATTAGTGATTATATTGAGGAAGGGAGAAACTTTGAAAGTGCCTTGATTGCTCGTCAAGTTGCATTTGAGGATTTAGATTTAGCGGTAGTTAAAGTTTATGAACTTGGCATAAAAAAGGTCCAAAAAGCAAATCAAAAGCTATTTAAGGGTACCGAAGCCATATATAAATATTACTTAGAAAGGATGAATTTGAAAAATTGGAATTGTTAAAGCAAGTTATTAAGACGATTGATAAAGCTGTTGTGCAAGATTTAAAAGTTTATGATTTAGAAAACTTTACTCCATATTATGACTATGTTGTCATTTGTACGGTTTCTACAAGTCGTCAAGGAATGGCGGTCGTTGATTATTTAAGAGAAGATGCTGAGAAAAATAACTATTCAATTCGCAGTATCGAAGGCAAGGGTGATTCAACTTGGATTTTAGTTGACCTTGGTGATGTGATTGTTAATATCTTTTTAGGTGATGAACGAGATACGTATAATTTAGATGAAATATATTCCCAATTTAAAAAAATTGAATTAAATGACTAAATAATGGACATAATACTATCGGAAGGTGATGAAAATGGAAAAGCCAACACCGCCGGACAAGCGTAGTTTCTTAGTTCATAAAGGTGAACTAACAGAGCTAGAACGCGAAAAATTCCGTGAACATTTAAAACAAAATTATGGAATTAAAGTAAGGCGTGGCAAGACATTGGAATAACCGTTCCCAAATGAGAAGCGTTGACAAAAGGTCAACGCTTTTTCTCAAAAAGTTTGTCACATTATAGGCGTTAACACATATAATATAACGAGGTGATATTTTGTTATTATCCGAATTAGAATCTAAGGATATCATCAACGACCATGATGGAGCAAAAATTGGTAGAATCGTTGATGCTGAAATAGATGTAGCAACCGGAAGAATTTTAAATATTAGATTACAACTCGGATTTCGTCTTTTGAATATTTTTTCTTCAAAAGACACAGCGATCATTCCTTGGAATAAAATAATAAAAATTGGCAATGATGTGATTATCGTTGATTATCGAAATAATAATGGTGATTAATGAAAAAAGGCAGTAGTGCCTTTTTGGTTTTTAGAATGGTATTTAATTTTACAAAAATGAAAAATAATGCTATAATGAATTTAATAATAATATAGTAAAAGGAGACTGAAAATGAGTAATTTGAAATTTAAATCTTCATTAGATCCTAACTTTCAACCATTAATAGTTGAATTAAGAGATTTTAAGAAAAAAGTATCAGAAAACAAATCAGTACCATTCGCTATTTGTGTCGAACGTAATGATGGTTTTCGTTATCGTTATGAAATAGCTGTTTTAGAAGATCCGAAAGAACTTGAAACAAACTTTAGAATCGTCGAACGTATTGTTAAAAGTATTTTATGGGTTGTTGGTGGCTTTAAGGTTTATGTTGGTGGTTTAAAACCATTAGCCGAAAAGATTAAAGAAGCTTACACCGAAGATGGACTTCGTGCTTTTGATGCTAAATTTATGGCTCGTGTTTATGAGCGACCTTTTGAAGTAATTGTTACAGAATATGATGAGGTTCCTGAAAGTGTTCATTCATCTATTCCAGCCGGTGGACACCTTGATGGTTGCCGTATCGGTTTTGATGCTGGTGGCTCTGACCGTAAAGTAAGTGCCGTGATTGATGGCGAAGTTGTTTATAGTGAAGAAGTTGTATGGCATCCAAAATTAAGTGAAGACCCAGAATATCAATACAATGGTATTTTAGACAGTTTCAAGAAAGCTGCTAGTAAAATGCCACGTGTTGATGCAATTGGCGTTAGTAGTGCAGGTATTTATATTAATAACCGTATAATGGTTGCTTCTTTATTCATTAAAGTACCTGAGGATGTTTTTGAAGAAAAAGTTAAAGATCTCTATATTCGTGCTGCCAAAGAAATTGGTGATGTTCCACTTCAAGTAGCAAATGACGGTGACGTTACTGCACTTGCTGGTGCCTTAGAATTAAAGGACACTAGAGTGTTAGGAATTGCGATGGGAACAAGTGAAGCTGTAGGTTATATCAATAAAGATGGTAACTTAAATGGTTGGTTAAGTGAATTAGCATTCGTTCCAGTTGATCTAAATAAAGATGCAATGGTTGACGAATGGAGTGGTGACTATGGCTGTGGTGTTAAGTACTTTAGTCAAGATAGCGTTATTAAATTGGCCAAACCTGCTGGAATTGAATTAGATGAAAATCTATCACCAGCTGAAAAACTTAAGGTTGTTCAAAACTTAATGGCGGAAAATGATCCGCGGGCTCGTCAAATATATGAAACTATCGGTATATATTTAGGATATACACTACCATATTATGCTGAATTCTATGACATTAAATATGTCTTATTACTTGGAAGAGTAACTAGTGGAGAAGGCGGAAACATTATGGTTGAAAAGGCTAAGGAAGTTCTTAAAACTGAATTCCCTGAGTTTGCTGAGATTCAATTATTAATGCCAGATGAAAAATCTCGTCGCGTCGGCCAAAGTATTGCGGCTGCGAGCCTTCCACAAATTAAAAAATAATGAAAATAGAGACAATTAATTTTGATCGAAATATGGCTAACACGTATGTTGTTAGCCATAATCATCAAGCCATAATAATAGACCCTGCTAACAGCATCAATGAAATTGAACAAGCGGTAGGGACTTATAAAGTAGTAGGTATTATTTTAACTCATGGTCACTATGATCATTTTAAAACATTACCAGATGTTTTAAACAAATATCAAGTTCCACTCTTTATGCATAAGAATGCTTATCATAAATTGAGTAATCCTGAATATAGTTATAGTTACTTTTTTGGTAATGAAGATGGTATTGAGATTGATGAAGAAAAGGTCTCATTTGTTAAAGATAATGATACTTTAAATATTGGAAACTTTTCGATTAAAGTGTGGTTGACTAAAGGACATACTGATTGCTCGATATGTTTATTTATTGATAATCATCTTTTCTCAGGAGACACCTTATTTAGAGGAACGGTAGGGAGAACTGATTTAGAAAGTTCTAATACATATGAACTAGTTGAAAGTATCAAAAGACTGATGAATCTAAAAAAAGATTATTTAGTTTATCCTGGTCATGGTCTTCACACCTCAATCGAAGCCGAAAAAAGACTAAACTTTTTTTATAATCAAATAAAACACTAAAAATTGGTTATAATTATTAACCAATTTTTTTGATTTGTTTAGTATAATGTGTTAAAGAATAAATAAGTTATGGTGGTAAATACGAAAACGATCATATACCACTAGTAAAGGAACGAATATGAAAGTAAAAGGAACAAAAACTATTGAAACACCAAGGTTAATACTTAGAAAGATTACTTTAAATGATGCTCCCCAAATGTTTGCTAATTGGGCATCTGACCCCGATGTTACCGCCTACCTATCCTGGCCAGCACATCAAAGTATTGATGTTACGAAAAATATTATTGCTGAATGGGTTAGGCAATATGATTCTGACCTGTTTTTTCAATGGGTAATAGAACTTAAAAGTAACAAAGAAGTGATTGGTACTATTAGTATATTTAATGTTAATGAAAGTGAAAAGAGTGGCGAGATTGGCTATTGTATAGGTAAGAAATATTGGGGCCAAGGAATAATGTCAGAAGTTCTAAAATACATTATATCCTATTTAATAAATGAAACTGATTTTGAAGTGATTGCGGGAAGACACGATGTTGATAATCCGGCTTCCGGAAAAGTCATGGTTAAAAACGGTTTTGTCTTTGAAACCAATAAAACTGAGCATTCTAAAAAGAATAATTCCTTGATAGTTGTTAGTTGCTATCGCTTGGATTTGAGAAAATAATGGTATAACAAAAAACACTTTAGTCTACTAGTTAGCTAAAGTGTTTTTTATTATTCAGTACCAAGAATCTTTCCGATTTTTGCGGCTATAACATCTATTGCCACTTCATTATTGCCCCCTTCAGGAACGATTAGATTGGCATAGCGTTTGGATGGTTCAATAAATTGTAGATGCATTGGTCGAACCGTTTGTAAGTATTGATTAATTACTGAATTAATATCACGACCGCGATCGTTTATATCTCGCTGTAATCTTCGAATAAAACGAATATCATCAGGAGTATCAACAAAGATTTTGATGTCTAATAGTTCACGAATTTCAGGAATGGCAAGCGGCAAGATACCTTCTAAGATAATGACGTTGCTTGGCTCAATAGCTTCGGTTTTTGTGCTGCGATTATGAGCGACAAAATCATATACCGGCTTGTTGATGCCTTCTCCGTTTTTTAATAGTTTTAGATGAGAACAAAGTAGTTTGACATCATAAGCATCAGGATGGTCATAATTGATCTTTCTTCGTTCATCCATGGAGAGGTCGGTTAAATCATTATAATAGTCATCAAGTTTAATGATAATAACAGAACCATATTTTTTTGTTTTTCGATGTAACTTCTCAGCAATCGTAGTTTTACCAGAAGCGGTGCCACCAGCAATTCCAATTATAATAGTGTCCATAGTAGGCCTCCAATTCTTTAGTTATTATAACACAAAAATAAAAAATATATTGCTAGGGCATAAAAAAATAATTAAGGGATAAAATATATTAAGATTTTAGCACTAAACCCTTGACAGTGCTAATATTATATAGTATAATGCTATTAGCAAATCAAGGTATTGAGTGCTAAAGGAGGGTCGTTATGTTATCGGAACGACAGAAACTAGTGTTAATTGGAATTGTTGAAGAATATGTAAAAACTAGTGAGCCAGTTGGATCGCGCACTTTATCTAAGCGTCCGGAATTAGCTTTTTCCCCCGCAACCATTAGAAATGATATGGCTGATTTAGAAGAAATGGGGTACATTCTAAAGACTCATACTTCAAGTGGTCGCATTCCATCAGAGGAAGGTTATCGCTATTATGTTCAAGAAATAATGAACCGAACTAAAGAAATTGAAGTAACATTTCCGATGATTGATGAAATATTTGAACGGGAATCAATTACAAAAGAAGAAGCTATAAAGGAATCAATGGCATTAGTTGCTGATTTAACTAATTATGCCTCAGTGGTACTAGGACAGTCAGCTCAAAATTCTCGCATTAGAAAACTTCAGTTTGTTTCCCTCCAAGATCGTTATGCTATCATTTTAATGGTCACCGATTTAGGTCATGTTGAAAGCAAAAAGATCATTATTCCTGAAGGTATAAGCATTCATGAAGTTGAGAAAGTTGTTAAGGTTTTAGATGAAGTATTGTATGATTGCTTAATTAGTGAAATTGATAAACGTTTAGAACAATGTGGCGATAATGAAGGACTTCAAGAGTTTATTATATACAATGAACAATTGATAAAAGTCTTCCTTAATGCCTTTGCTAGTATGGTTTCCGATAAAGTCTTCGTCGCCGGACAATCAAATATTTTGATGCAGCCTGAATTTCAAAATGTTGACAAAATCAGAGAAATTCTTGATGTCTTTGAGAATAAGGAATTACTAAGGGTTATTAGAGCCGATAGTAATGGAATTACAGTAAAGATAGGTCAAGAAAACGAAGTAAAAGCAATGAAAGATTGTACGGTTGTTACGGTGCCGTATTCATCTAAAGATGGATTGAAAGGGGTTATTTCAATTTTGGGTCCGACTCGAATGGAATATGATAAAGTTATCCCCCTTTTAGAGTATATTGCTGAAAACTTGAAGAAAATAGTTTAATGGAGGTTTAAATGAGTAAATATAATCGTTATCGTGAAGAAGAAAAAGAATTAGAAGAACTAGAACAAGAAGTAACCGAAAAAAAGAAAAAAGAGTGTAAAAAAGATAAACACCATGGTGAAGATCATGAATGTCAATGTCATCATGATAATCATGAGTGTGAATGCCATCATGAAGATGATGAGTGCGGATGTGAAGGTGACCTGGAACAGCTAAAAAGTGAAATTGAAAGATTACAAGATCAATTGTTAAGAAATGCAGCTGAACTGGAAAACTTTAAACGACGAATGAATGAAGAACGAATCCGTGATCGAAAGTATGCCCTTGAATCGTTTTTTAGAGAATTAATTGATATTATTGATATCTTTGATAAAGCAGTTAATATTGAAACAAAGGAAGATTCTCTAAGAAACTTTTTAATCGGATTCCAAATGATTAATGATCGCTTAAAAACAACTCTTGCTAATGAAGGGATGACTAAAATAAGCGCTCAAAATCAAAAGTTCGATCCTTCGGTACATCATGCCGTGGAAAAAACCTATCTTCAAGATGTTGAAGAAGGAATTATCACTGAAGTCATAATGGATGGCTATATGTATAAAGATCGGGTATTACGACCAAGTTTGGTTAAAGTAAATTCACATGAAGCTGAACCCGAAAATCAAGAATCAGAAATAAAGGAGGAAAATAATAATGAGTAAAATTATAGGCATCGACCTTGGTACAACCAATTCCTGCGTGGCTGTTATGGAAGGTGGAGAACCACGCGTAATTCCAAATCCAGAAGGTGCACGTACTACTCCATCAGTAGTTTCATTTAAAGATGGTGAAATATTAGTTGGTGAAATTGCAAAACGTCAAGCAATTACAAATTTAAATACTGTCGCTTCAATCAAACGTCATATGGGAAGTAGTCATCGCGTTAAGATTGAAGGAAAAGAATATACACCAGAGCAACTCTCTGCAATGGTTCTACAAAACTTAAAAGCTACAGCTGAAAAATATTTAGGTGAAAAAGTAACCGAAGCTGTTATTACTGTTCCTGCTTACTTTAATGATGCTCAACGTCAAGCTACTAAAGATGCTGGAAAAATTGCTGGCCTTGAAGTAAGACGTATCATCAATGAACCAACGGCAGCAGCTTTAGCATATGGTATTGATAAAACTGATAAAGAACAAACTATTTTAGTTTATGACCTTGGTGGAGGTACATTTGACGTTTCTATCTTACAGTTAGCTGAAGGTACTTTTGAAGTATTATCAACATCAGGAAATAACCGTCTTGGTGGTGATGACTTTGATGAATTAATCGTTAAATATTTAGTTGAAGAATTTAAACGCCAAGAAGGTGTTGACCTAAGTAAAGATAAAATGGCAATGCAACGCTTAAAAGACGCTGCTGAAAAAGCTAAAAAAGAATTAAGTGGTATTACTAAATCAGAAATTAGCTTACCGTTTATCTCAATGGGCCCAGCTGGACCTGTTCATATGCAAACTAGCTTAACAAGAGCCAAATTTGAAGAATTAACTCATGAATTAATCGATTCTACTCTTGGCCCAGTTCGTCAAGCATTAAAAGATGCTAATCTTACAGCAAACGATTTAGACCAAGTATTATTAGTTGGTGGTTCTACTCGAATCCCATATGTTCAAGAATTAGTTAAGAAAGAATTAGGTAAAGAACCAAACCGCAGCATTAATCCAGACGAAGTTGTTGCTATGGGTGCAGCAATCCAAGGTGGGGTTTTACGAGGCGATGTTAAGGATGTCTTATTATTAGACGTTACTCCATTATCACTTGGTATTGAAACTTTAGGTGGAGTCTTTACTAAATTGATCGAACGTAATACAACTATTCCGACATCAAAATCACAAATTTTCTCTACTGCAGCAGATAATCAACCAGCCGTTGATATTCACGTGCTTCAAGGTGAACGCCCAATGGCAGCAGATAACAAGACACTTGGACGTTTCCAATTGTCAGGTATCCCGCTAGCACCACGTGGTATTCCTCAAATCGAAGTTAAATTTGATATTGATGCTAATGGTATTGTAAGCGTAAGTGCTAAGGACCTTGGAACTGGTAAGAGCCAAGCTATTACTATCCAAGAAGGTTCAGGATTATCTGATGAAGAAATTGAACGCATGATTAAAGAAGCTGAAGAAAATGCAGCAGCTGACCAAAAACGTAAAGAAGAAGCCGACTTACGAAATGAATGTGATCAATTGATCTTTGGCGCTAAGAAATCTCTTGATGAGTTAGGAGATGAAGCAACTGAAGATGAAAAGAAAGCAGTTGAAGAAAAGAGCGAAGCTTTAAAGAAAGCCTTAGAAGGTAATGATATTGAAGAAATCAAGAAGAAGAAAGAAGATCTTGAAAAAGCTGCTCAAAGTATTGCAATAAAAGCTTATGAAAAAATTCAAAAGGCTCAACAAGAAAAAGCCCAAGAAAATAAGGATGGCGGCAATAAGTCGAATGATGACGGAGATACAGTCGAAGCAGATTTCGAAGAAAAGTAATTTAATCAAAGGAGTTAATGCTTGTTTATCCAAGCAACTCCTTTTAAAAAATATATGGAAGCGAGGTGGGCTCTATGGCTGCTAAAAGAGATTATTATGATGTATTAGGAATCAATAAAAATGCTACCCAAGATGAAATCAAAAAAGCCTATCGAACCCTAGCCAAAAAGTATCATCCTGATGTAAGTAAAGAGCCTAATGCGGCAGAAAAGTTTAAGGAAGTCCAAGAAGCATACGATGTTTTAAGTGATCCAGCAAAAAGAGATAACTATGATCGTTTTGGTCATGATGGACCATCCTTTAGCGGTTTTGAAGGTTTTGGTTCAAGTGCCTTTGGTGGTTTTGAAGACATCTTTAATAGTTTCTTTGGTGGCGGTTCATCTCGAAGACGGGCTGCTAATGAACCTGTTCGCGGTCGAGACTTACAAACAGAAATTACAATAACCTTTGAGGAAGCGGCTTTTGGTTTGAAAAAAGATATCGTACTTAATCGTCAAGAAGAGTGTTCAACTTGTGCAGGTACAGGAGCTCACTCGAAGAGTGACATCGAAACTTGTTCTCGTTGTAATGGAAGTGGACGAATCATTACCGAACAAAGTACGTTATTTGGACGAATTCAAACCCAAACTACTTGTCCAGAGTGTTATGGCAAGGGTAAAACGATTAAACGCAAGTGTGAAAAATGTTCTGGTTCTGGTAAAGTTAGAAAGCAAGCAACAATTACCGTTAATGTCCCAGCCGGTATTGATGATGGCCAAACAATACGTTTAAGTGGTCAAGGTGAAGCTGGTACTAATGGCGGACCTAGTGGTGATTTATATATTAGAGTTAATGTTCAACCACATGAGATCTTTGAACGGGATGGCAATAATATATACTTAGAATTACCATTAACATTCAGTCAAGCGGCTCTTGGAGCTACGATAGATGTTCGAACTTTGCATGGTATGGTCGCATTGAAAATACCAGCAGGAACCCAAACAGGAACTAAATTTAAGATGAATGGTAAAGGTATTCATAATTCAACCACTGGACGGGTCGGTAGTCAATTCGTTATTGTTAAGGTGGTAACGCCAACCAAACTATCTGCTGAACAAAAAGATTTATTTACTAAACTTTCCAAAACAGATGAAACTAATGATACCATCTTTACAAAATTTAAGAAGTTTTTCCAAGGAAACAAA
>DUOG01000050.1 GCA_012838945.1 Acholeplasmataceae bacterium
ATGGCGGTTAATTTAATTGTAGTTAGCGGGTTAGCCTGGTATGCTAAAGAAGTTTTGATTAAATTAGCTTCTTTTGTGAAGGCTAAATTTGGTGGTTAATTTTTTTAGGGAATACCAGTGTAAATATCGGTATTCCCTATTTTTTTTTCTATGATATTAACTTAAATTCAGTTGATATATTAAATGTAATTTCATACGGTTTATTGGTTATGCTATCGTTATTCCGTGTAAATGTAAACGTGCGTTTGTTACTATTCATGTGAATGGGTTGTAACAAACTACGGTTATATGGAGGTAGCATAAAACATGAGATTTCTATGCCGGACTTTAATATAACTTTTAAACTTATAACGTTTTTTCTGTCAGTATTATAGACAATTATCTTGTCCAAAAATTGTTCCGCAATATCTTCATCAAAATTATTGATAAAATCATACTTCTTATTAAGAAATTGCTTTATCAATTTAAGTTGTTTTTCATAATCATATTTAGTATCGTTTAATTCTTCATATTTTTTAATCTGCTCTTGTATAACCTTTAATTCATCATTAAATTTGTCATTTCTACTCTTAAATTCATCATTGCTTATATCCTCATTAATATTTAAATCCAATAGCTTATTCTTCCTCTTCTCAATTAACTCAACCTTCTTCATCAATTCTTTAATATCCTTATCATAGTTCACCTCATTTATCGTTTCCTTAATCATGTTGTAGAGCTTATCTAACAAACCCTTTTGATTATTGAATAATTCATGTAATACGTTTTTAAGTATATGATCTAATTCACTTTTATAAAGTGCTGGTGTGGTACAAGCATATCTACCAGCTTTTCTATAAACCTTACATTGCCATATCTCTTTATCTTCAACGGTATCATATTTATATAAGTTACGCCAAAAAGTAGTATTATGTGTTGCACAAATAATTTTACCCGAATATAAATATTTGTTTTGATATGATGTTTTATCTTCTGAACTCATTTTTTTAGAACGTTTCTTTAATATAATATTAGCCTTATCCCATACTTCTTCTGATACTATAGGAGGAACAGCTTCTTCATCTTTATACATAACCCATTTATCTTCATCAAAAAATACTCTTTTTTTAGTCATATAATCTATCGTTGATGTTTTGTTCCCTACATAATATCCTTTGTATTTTGGGTTAGTCAGAATATATTTGATTGAAGAAAATGTGAATGGATTACCGTTACTATTAACATAACCTTTTTCTAATAGTTTTTGTGATACAGTTCTAATACCATATCCTTGGACATATAAATTAAATATTTCTCTTATTACTTTAGCCTCTTTCTCAACAACTACAAGTTTTCCATTATCTTTTTTATATCCCCAAATAGCACTATTACCTAACACCCTTCCATTATTAACTGCTCTTTTATGTCCCCATTTAACCCTATCTGATAACTTACGGCTCTCTTCTTGGGCTATTGATGACATAATAGCTAATCTTAGTTCGCTATCGGGGAAAAGCGTATTTATATTATCATTTTGAAAAAATACACCTACACCATGTTTAAGTAATTCCCTAGTATAAAACAGGCTGTCCAATGTGTTTCTAGCAAAACGACTAACCTCTTTAGTTAATATCAAATCAAAATTTTTATTTCTCCCATCTTCAATCATTCTATTGAAAGCATCACGTTTATTTGTGGATGTTCCAGTTAATCCTTCATCTATATATCCTTCAATATAAATCCATTTAGGGTTATTTTGTATAAACTCTTGATAATATTGTATTTGATTCTTCAACGAATTTAATTGCTCTGTTGCTGAAGTCGATACCCTAGTATAAAATGTAACTTTTATTTCTAAATCATATATTGATTTACCACTCATTAATTCGTTTCTAATCGCATATAAATCCACTTTTAGTTTATCCTCCTTGATATGTATTTGTTACAAATGATTATACCTAACAACTCTTGAACCTCCCCACCTTACGCTTCGCTTAGAAGGTGGAGATTCTTGAGAAGTGTGGTTATGCAACCCTTATTCTCAATGGTGTGTTCAATCCACCATTATCCATTACTGATTGTATCAGCTTTGGAATACATTTGTCTTTTACATATTTTCTTA
>DUOG01000051.1 GCA_012838945.1 Acholeplasmataceae bacterium
GCTGCTGAAGAACAACTTGAAGAATTGAAAGCAGCCGAAGCCTTAGCCATTAAGAAGCAAGCAGCTCTTGCTACCTTAAATGCCATTGATTTATCTAAATATAGTATTATTTCCCAAGAACTGATTGTTGGATTAATTAATGAAGCGACCACTCAAATTAATGGTGCTAGTTCAATCGCTGAGGTTGAAGCAATTCTTGAAGCTGCTTTAGATGAAATTGAACAAGTATTAACCCTTGAAGAAGAAGCAGAACTTCAAGATTATCGTGAACGTGCATTAGATGATCTTAAGAATTATTTTAATGAAGAAGATTATCGTGAAGAAAAATTTGAAGAAATTCAAGCAATAATCCTTGATGTAGAAGCTGCTTTAAATCAAGCAACAACCAAATCAGCAATTGATCAAATTGTAGATAATGCTAAAGCAGAGATTGATTTAATTCCAACCAAAGCGGAACAAGAAGCCGAAGAGTTGACTGAACTCATTGAAGAAAAGATTCAAGAATTAACTACTTATGTTAATCTTGACCTTTACAGTGAAGAAAATCAAGCAACAATTGAACAGATTATTGAAAGTTACACTGAGCAATTAAGAGATGCTTCAAGCAGTGAAGAAGTAAATACATTACTAAGTCAAGCCAAGAGTGAAATTGATGCTATACCTAAAAAGACCAGTGGTACTGGTTGTAAATTTGGAACAAATGTTACAAGCATTTTTGCCATCTTTGCATCACTTTCATTAATTGCCTATCTATACTTTAAACGCAGATAATAAATAACAAAACCACTAGTTTAGCGACTAGTGGTTTTTTGGAATAAAAAGCCATTGCTTTAATTTAATTGCTAAAAATGCTCTTTTGTGGTAGAATAATATTGTACAAAGATAGGAGTTTTTATGGCAACAGGTGAACAAATAATTAAATTAGTTTCAATGGGAGTTGTCCATGGACAATACCCAGCGATAGTTAATGTTATGACTAATGATGGCGGTATTGTAAGTGGTACCTTTAACACATATATTATTACCATTGATGATGAAGGAATAAACTTATATGATATTTCAGTCAACGATCAATATAATAAAAAAGGTGATATCAAAATATTGTTTTCTGAGATGGCTCATGCTGAAGTACAAACAGCAAACATGGGCATCACTAAATATTTAGTAATCTACTTAAAAAATAGAAAATGGGTACCGTTAATTTTTAACTACCGCGCTCGTGATTATGAACCACAAAAAAACAATATTACAAATATTGTTGATTTCATAACAAACTATCAATTCGAATAAGCCCTTAGGGGCTTTTTTATTATCTTTTTTGTTTACAGATAAAAGGAACTGATATATCATATATTTGAAATAATGGGTAGGATATGGAGGGGATTAAAATGCCTATTTTTTATTTTGTTTTTTCTTGTCTTTGTTTAGGATACTTTGTGATTATGGAAAGTCATTTTTCCAAGCGACAGCGATTCTTTTATAAGATCATAAATAGTTTCAATTTCTGTATGGTAGCTCTTCTTAGTTATTTAGCACTGGAAGCGCCCAATAAAGAAACTTTTTCTTATATTATGATTGCTTTAGTATTAGGTGCTATTGGCGATGTCTTTTTAGGACTTCAGCACGTATATCCTCAACAAAGAACAAAATTTTTTATCTTTGGTTTTCTTTCTTTTTTAGGGGGGCACATTGTTTATCTACTTTACTTTTTTCATATTCAACCAGTTACCATAATCGTTCCGATAATTATGTCAGTATTAATTAGCCTAGCATATCTAGGGTTGAAATTATTAAAGATAAGATTTGGAAAATATACTATCTTAATATTTGTTTATTTAATATTGATAACTTTTATCGTATCATCTGCCCTAGCGAGAGTTGTGACAGAAAGAAAGATTGACCATGTAATATTTTTTCTAGGGATTCTTTTGTTCTTTGGTTCTGATTGTTTATTATCAATTTTATATTTTGATAAACCACAAAACACAAGAATCTTAAAATTTATTAACTCAAGTTTATATTTTAGTGGTCAATTATTAATAGCTTTTAGTATTTATTTTCAGTAGAAATTAAGGGATTGGTTTTCAATCCTTTTTTTATTGGTTATAAAATGGGGTGAATTGTAGATGAAATGGAAAGAAATAAAGTATATTTAATTGTGGAAAAAGTAAAAATATGTTATAATTCATACATATTTGTTTTTTTCCTGAGGGTGTAAGATTTTGACTACCCAAAGATGACATTTACCCTCAATAATAAATAAATGTATCTAATGAAATAGTTCATTGAAGCAATTTATAATTAAATTGGCCATTTGTAACTAGATGTTACAGAGCAAAATGGGTATGCTCTGAGATAAATTAATTTTAAATTAATTATACTGGCAAGCGCATATACCATTTGGTCGCTTGCTTTTATTTTTTTTGGCAATAATATTTTATATAAGGAGGTTTATATGTCAACAAAGAGTAAATTATCAATTGATCAAATTGGAACATCTTCTCCTAAGATGTTCAGTCGAGTTCGAACAACGATTGAAACCGCCTTTTATCGCAACAATGTAATCGAAGTTACTAGTTTAGAACAAGCTTACGAATTAGCGAAAAAAGCACCAGGGACAATTGTGACGGACCTTTTAGTTGAACAACCAGAAAAGCTAGGCTTACCAAAAGGTGCAAAAGTTCTATTATTTAATGATGGATTAATTACTGGCCGTCAAGCCAAATTACGTCAACTTGTTAATGATGAAAATCGTAGTCGTTTTGGCGATTTATTGCGAGAAACAGTTTTTGCCTCACGCAAAAAAGTGATGTATCATGCGACAGCCTATGTTGGTCTTGATAAAGACTTTATGGTTAAGGCTCATTTATTAGTGCCAGAAGGATATGAAAATAATTTATATTCATGGTTACTCAATTTCCAAATTGTTAATGATGAGTATACTAAAATGTATAATGAATCAGTAGAAATTCCTGAGGGAGATATTTATATCTATTGTGATCCTGATTACTATCCAACCGATTATCCAAAAGGATTAGCCGTATTTGATGCTGATTATAACTGTGCAGCCGTTCTTGGTATGCGTTACTTTGGCGAACTTAAGAAAGGAACTTTAACGCTTGCTTGGACGATTGCTGAGAGAAATGGTTTTACTGCATGTCATGGTGGTCAAAAACGCTTTAATTTACCTGATGGGAAAAAAGCGGTTATTGGTGTCTTTGGACTTTCTGGAAGTGGTAAGTCAACCATTACATTATCCGACCACGGTGGTAAGTTTGAAACAACCGTGCTTCATGATGATGCTTTCATTATTTCCAATCATGATGCATCTTCGGTATCTCTAGAACAATCATATTTTGATAAGACTCAAGATTATCCATTAACTAACCCACAATCAAAATATTTCTTAACCGTTCAAAATGCTGGTGCTACCATTGATGAAAATGGACGTCTAGTACCAGTTACAGGTGACATCCGTAATGGTAATGGTAGAACAGTAAAATCAAAATTAGCTACACCAAATCGTGAGTATAAGTTTGATACTCCAGTTAATTCAATCTTTTGGATTATGAAGGATGCTTCTCTGCCACCAGTGATTAAAGTTAATTCTCCAAGTTTAGCATCAGCTATGGGAGCAACCCTTGCTACTAAGCGAACCACTGCTGAATATGTTCCGGGAGAAGACCCTGATAAATTAGTAATCGTTCCTTATGCTAATCCATTTAGACTTTATCCATTAGTTAAGGATTATAATAAGTTTAAGTCATTGTTTGCTGATATGAATGTTGATTGTTATATTATCAACACCGGCTTTTTCTTAGACAAGAAGGTTACACCACAAGTTACTTTAGGTATTATTGAAGATATCGTAACCGAAAAAGCACAATTTGAACCATTTGGTTCGTTTGCAGATTTAGAATACTTACCAATTGAAGGTTATCATCCAGACTTTAATGATCCTGAATATGTCAAACAAGTTAAAGACAGAATGAAAGATCGCTTATCATATGTTGAAGATCTTGATGAGTTTAACCGTTTACCTGAAGAAGCACTTGCTGCCATCAAGAAATTAACAGTTTAGATTGAATGCATGGAACCATTAGTGAATAATGTACCATTATTTTTAATGGTTCCTAAAGATAAAGAGGTGAAAACATGCAAGTAAAGATAGTTGATACATCATTAAGAGATGGGCATCAATCACTGATTGCAACCAGAATGACGACTGATGAGATTCTAAGTGTCCTTCCTGAAATTGATGAAATTGGATATTATGCTCTTGAAGTTTGGGGTGGTGCTACTTTTGATAGTTGTTTGCGCTTTTTAAATGAAGACCCATGGGAAAGACTTCGGGCTATCAAAGCAAAGACTAAAAAGACTAAACTCCAAATGTTACTTCGAGGACAAAACTTATTGGGATATCGTAATTATCCTGATGATATTGTTAATCTATTTGTAAAAAAAGCCATTGAAAATGGTATTGATATTATTCGTGTATTTGATGCTTTAAATGATATTAGAAATTTAGAGGAATCAGTAGCGGCTATTAAAAAGTATGGGGGCGAATGTCAAATTGCTTTATCCTATACTACTAGTCCAGTTCATACACTTGACTATTATGTTGACCTAGCTCAAAAGGTAGAAAAACTTGGAGCGGATTCGCTTTGTATTAAAGATATGGCTGGAGTCTTACTCCCTAATGATGCTTATGAATTAGTATCTAGACTTAAAGCAACCATTAATATTCCGATTGAACTCCATACCCACTCTACTGGTGGGGTTGCAGAAATGACGATTATGAAAGCAATTGAAGCTGGAGTTGATATTGTTGATACTGCTTTATCACCATTTGGCAGTGGTACCAGTCAACCGACTAGTGAATCAATTCAATATGCGTTAATGGGTAGTAAATATGACCCTAAACTAAACATAGAAAAGATGAATGAAGCAGCTGAAAAATTGGCTAAAATTCGTGATCGCTATTTAGAATCAGGAACGCTTAATGTTAAAGCATTAATGCAAAATCCTAATATTTTAAAATATCAAGTTCCTGGAGGAATGCTATCTAATCTAATGAGTCAATTAAAAAATCAAGGAGCAATTGACAAATTAGAAGATGTTTTAAAAGAAGTGCCAAGGGTAAGAGCAGATTTAGGCTATCCACCATTGGTTACACCATTATCACAAATGGTTGGCACTCAAGCAGTTATTAACGTCTTATCCGGAGAGCGTTATAAAATGATTCCTAATGAAATTAAGGAATATGTTAAGGGTTTATATGGAACACCACCAGCGCCAATTAGTGATGAAATGCGTAAATTAATCATCGGTGATGAGGAAGTTATTACTTACCGACCAGCCGATAAATTAAAGCCTCAATTTGAGGAAATTAAGAAAAATTATCAAGATTTAGTAAGTAGTGATGAAGATGTCTTATCAATAGCTTTATTTGAAAGCGTAGCGGTTCCTTTTTTAAAGAACCGAAAAAGTGTTGTATCTTCGCCAAGTAAAGTTGATGAAGTTGTAGAAATAAATTTATATATATAAAGTAGGTGAATGAATGTTGTTTCTAGCAATCGTAGATAAAAGTGAATATATTTCAATTCCTAGAGCAATTGGGATTGCTTTAAATTCGATGTTGATTGTTTTTGGAATATTAGTTTTAATATGGTTATCGGTAGTACTCATTAAATATGTTCAACTACCAAGATCCAATAAACCAAAGGACGACCAACCTGTTAAAAACCAACCAACCATTACTAAAAGTGTCGAAATTAAAGATGATGATATGATGGCTGCTGTGCTTGCAGCAACCATTGATTTTAACAAAGAAACGGGAAAAGACGCTAAACTAATTTCCGTTCGCGAGCTTTAAGGAGGAAACTATGAAAATCTATAAGATAAAAGTTAATGGCAAACTTTATGAAGTACAATTAGAAAGTGTTGAAGAAAACGATCAACCAATTGTTCATGAACCTGTTAAAGTGGAACAATCTGCTCAAGGTGAACAAATCTTAGCACCAATGCAAGGAAATATTTTAAGAGTTGATGTTGAAGTAGGGCAACAAGTTAACAAAGGGGACTGTTTATTAATCTTAGAAGCTATGAAATTAGAAAATGAAATTCTAGCTCCAGTAAGTGGACGAGTTGTTCAAGTAGCAGTCAGTAAAGGCCAAACTGTCAATACCAACGATCTCTTGGTTGTGTTAGGATAGAACTATGAAAGAATTCTTTATTGAAATAGGTCAAACCTTTAGTGAGTTTTTCAAAAGCACCGGTATAGCTGGGCTTGATATTCCTAGTATTATTATGATGATAGTGGCCTTAGTTTTGATCTATTTAGCTATCACCAAAGAATTTGAACCATATTTGTTAATACCGATTGCGATTGGTATGCTACTCGTTAACTTTCCTGGAAATCAACTATTGAATAAAAATGATGATGGATTTTTAGCCTTTATTCAAGATGGATTAAAAGTCTATCCACAATTGATCTTTTTAGCAGTTGGTGCTACTACTGACTTTGGACCACTAATGGCCAATCCTAAAAGTGTTATCTTAGGGGGAGCCGCTCAAGTAGGTATTTTCATTACCCTAATTGGAGCAGTCATTTTAGGATTCAATGCTGGTGAAGCAGCTGCGATTGGAATCATTGGTGGAGCCGATGGCCCAACCTCAATTTATATTTCACAATTGTTTGCGCCCAACTTACTATCAGCCATCACTGTTTCGGCTTACTCTTATATGGCGCTAGTACCAATTATTCAACCGTTTATCATTAAACTAATGACGACTAAAAAAGAACGTATGATTCATATGCCTCAAGTTCGTGAAGTTAGTCAATTTGAACGAATTGTCTTTCCGATAATTGTTATGATTATTGTTATCTTAATCATTCCATCAACTGCTTCCTTAATTGGGATGTTGATGTTTGGGAACTTGATTAAAGAATCAGGTGTTGTTTCTAAACTAACAGAAACCGCTGGAAATGCGTTATTATATATCATTACCATCTTACTAGGCTTAAGTGTCGGTGCCCAAGCCTCCGCAGCAAACTTCTTAAACTTCGAAACGCTTAAGATTTTAGCATTAGGACTTTTTGCCTTCTCAATGGCAACAGCTTGTGGTGTATTAGGTGGTAAAGTTATGAATGTTATTACAAAGGGTAACTTTAATCCAATGATTGGAGCCGCAGGTGTATCAGCCATGCCAATGGCGGCCCGGGTTGTTCACAAACTTGGACAAGAAGAAGACCCATCAAACTTCTTATTGATGCACGCAATGGGAACCAATGTTGCGGGACAAGTTGGTTCAGCCGTAGCCGCTGGTGTCATCTTGGCCCTCTTTGCCTAAGATGAAGACAAGGCGGGTTGCGACTCAAGCAATTCTGCTTTCATTGCTAATTGTTTCAGCCTTTATTAAAATTCCCACATCACTGATACCTTTCACATTACAACTCCTGGTAGTTTTAATTATTTCATTTATCACCAAGCCCCTTGATGGTATGATTATTTTTGTAACTTATATTATCATAGGGCTCGTGGGAATACCTGTTTTTGCGAGTGGGGGTGGACTGGGTTATATCTATCTACCCTCATTTGGTTTTATTATAGGCTTTATCATAATGCATTTAGTAATGAGTTTAATGAGTCGCTTTTTGAAAAGATTTAAGAAAGTAGTAGGCTACTTGATAAGTTCAATCATCGGCCTAATTACTCTTTATCTAGTAGGAATTATTTATGCCCTCTTCATCTTCAATGTTTATCAAGATTTGGGCTACTCAATTATTAAAATTCTAAACTTAATGGTGCTACCATTTATCGCATTTGATTTGATCAAATGTTTGCTTGCATCAATTATCGTTTCTCGTTTAGATAAAATAATTAACATAAGAGGGGATTATGGAATTTAAGATTATACATTTTGATGAAATTGACTCAACCAATACATTTTTAAAACAAAATTATAATGCATACTTGGAAGGAACGGTTATTACAACTGATTATCAAAAACAAGGGTACGGCCGGATGGGGCGAGTCTGGGTCGATCAAAAGCAAAAAAATTTAACCTTTTCACTCCTCTTATATCCGAAATTTGAAAAGACAATCCTTTCTCAAATTACCCCGCTTACGGGTGTTAGTCTCTTTAAAGTACTAAAAGAAACCGTTCCTAATCTTTCAATAAAATGGCCCAATGATTTACTAGCGGGCACTAAAAAACTAGCCGGTATTTTAACCGAGGCCATCTTTAATGGTAATGATTTAAAAGCTTTGATTATTGGGATTGGCATCAACGTCAATTCAACCAATTTTCCTCAACCTCTAGCGGATAAAACAACTTCAATTGTTTTAGAAACAAACCAAGAAGTTGACAAAGACCTTTTACTTGATGAGATCTTGGCTAGCTTTAAGAAGCACTACTTGGCTTTTTTAAAGGGGGACCGGAGTTATCTTAAGGTCTTTAAAGAAAACTTTCGATACCTTCATCAAGAAGTAGATATAATTCAAAATGAAGTTATCAAAAGGGTTAAAATTATTGATGTTTTGGATAATGGCAACCTACTGGTAGAGTCTTCTGGTAAAACCTATGAAGTCACCTCAGGTGAGATTTCCCTCAATCGCTAGCAATTTTTTACAAGATAATTTTTTTTGAATTAATAAATGAAATAGAGTATAATGAGGATGGGAAAGGAATTGATTGTTATGGATCTAAGGTGCCGAGATGGCTGGATTGAAGTTATTTGTGGAAGTATGTTTGCGGGGAAAACGGAAGAACTAATCCGCAGAGTTCGTCGCATAGAATATGCCAAAAAAGAAATTGTTGTATTTAAACCAATTATTGATAATCGCTATAGTAATGATGAAGTTGTCTCCCATCTCAATAATCGTACAAAGTCGATTCCGATTGAAAAGGCGAGTGAAGTATGGGATCATTTATCAAAACTTCCCTATGCGGTAGCCTTTGATGAAGCGCAATTTTTCGATGAAGGTTTAGTGGTCATTTGTGAACAACTAGCTAATCGTGGTGTTCGGGTAATTGTTGCTGGACTGGACCGAGATTTCAGGGGAGAACCATTTGGGGTTATGCCTAAACTACTAGCACGGGCTGAATATGTCACTAAACTTCAAGCCATTTGTCAAGTGTGCGGTGAACCAGCTACTAGAACTCAACGAATCATCAATGGTGAGCCGGCTCACTATAATGATGAGATAATCCTTGTTAGCGCTAAAGAAAAATATGAACCGCGTTGTCGCCATTGCCATCAAGTGCCAGGAGCACCAGATGAAAAATAGAGATGAACACTTCATGCAAATTGCTTTAAAAGAGGCAAAAAAGGCTTATGATCAAGGAGAGGTTCCAGTAGGATGTATAATCGTCGCAGGTGATGAAATCATTGCGAGAGCGCATAACACTCGCCAGAATAATCATGATCCTTTAGGACACGCTGAAGTAAAAGCTATTCAAAAAGCAGCCAAGAAACGAAATGCTTGGATTTTAGATGATTGTGAACTATATGTAACCCTTGAGCCTTGCTTAATGTGTGCGGGGGTAATATTACAATCACGCATCAAAAGAGTGGTATTTGGTGCCTTTGAGCCTAAATTTGGTGTTTTAGGAAGTACCATTAATATTTATGAAGCAGCTACCTTTAATCACCAAGTAGAAGTAAAAAGCGGTGTCTTGGAAGAAAAATGTTCCTCTTTAATGAAAAACTTCTTTAAAGAGTTAAGAAATAATAAAAATTAGTAAAAAAAGGATTTAAAAATACTTTCTAAAAGTTATACTTTATGGTATAATAATAATGATCTCATTTTAAGTACCTTCATCCAAGGTTACGGTGTGAACCAGGTCAGGTCTTGATCGAAGCAGCCTTAAGCATTTGTAACTTGTGGGTGGAGGTACCTAAGATGAGATTTTTGCATTTAGATGAGATAATATGATAAAATATAAATAAATATATTAATATATTTGTTAGATAGATAAAGAAAAAGGAAGATTGAAACGTGAAATTAAAAATAGGAAATGTTGAATTAGAACATAATATTGTGCTCGCGCCGATGGCCGGGATTACTAATGAAGCTTTTCGGATTATTTGTCGGCGTTTTGGTGCAGCCTTAGTATATTCAGAAATGATTAGTGATAAAGGACTCCTTTATCAAAATGAACGTACGCTTAAGATGATTAGCGTTCACCCTGAAGAACATCCAGTAGCCATTCAATTATTTGGTGGAGATATTGAATCATTAGTTCAAGCAGCTGAATTTGTTGATCAAAATTCTGATGCTGATATTATTGACCTTAATATGGGATGCCCCGTTAACAAGGTGGTTAAAGGAAAAGGTGGCGCACACTTTTTAAAAGATCCAGATAAGATCTATGAGGCAGTTAGCGAAATAAAAGCTCGAATAAGTAAGCCACTAACAGTAAAAATTAGAGCAGGTTGGGATCATCATAGTATCAACTGTGATCAAGTAGCTCGTCTAGTTGAAAAGGCGGGAGCTGATGCTATTACCATTCACGGACGAACTCGTAGTGATTTATATTCAGGAACGGTAAATCTTGATTTTATCAAGAGGGTAAAAAACAGTGTTTCGATTCCCGTCATTGGAAATGGTGATATCAAAAGTTATGAAGATGCCAAGAAGATGTTTGATGAAACTGGTGTTGATGGTGTCATGATTGGAAGAGGTGCCTTAGGTAATCCGTGGATCTTTAAGGAGTTAACTGATTATTTTGAAAAAGGTTTGTTGCCAAACGAGATTGATGCTGAAGAAAAGATTAGAGTTTTACTAGAACATTTAGATTTATTGATTGGAATTAAAGGTGAAAAAAGAGCAGTATTAGAAATGCGCTCTCAAGCCGCCTGGTATTTTAAACACCTGCCTCACAGTAAAAGTGCTCGTCAAGGTTTAAGTAAAATTCAAACCAAAGAAGATTTAGTTAATATCTGTCAGGAGTACTTAAAACAAAGGTATTAATTTTAAAACCCAATAATATACTTTATTAGAAGAAGATAGTCATATAGCGTTGCTTTTGACTATTTTTCATTTAGTATAAGGATGGGTTACGTATGAAAAGAATATTATCATTTTTGTTGGTGTTATTGGTCCTACTGATATATGGATGCAAGCCCAAAGAACACACATATCCTGATTTTAGTGCCATTGGCCGCATCAATGTGGTCCAAGACGTCAATGAAAGTACCAAAGCTACGCTAAGGTTATTCACAACCAAAAAATATAATCAAATAAAGGTCAATAAAATTGACAGCCCCGAGCCATTCCAGTGGAGCATCAGTGAACCAAAAAAAGTTGTTGTTAAAAAAGGTAATCAAAAACATCATAGCTATTATTATACGATTACCATTACTTTTGAAGGTCCCGCCCACTTTTCTAAAGTAGAGTTATCGCTTGATGATGTAGTTAAAACCTATAATATCGGAAGATTTGAATGTAAAGAAATGCTTGGATATGAAACGGATGATGACGTCAAAGTTTATTTTGATATTCCTTTTGAATGTTATCAACAACCATTTGTCACTAATGCCCTTATTTATGTGAGGGTTCAAAATGAAAGTGAGATACCGATCGAACTAGTATCATTAAAAAGTTTAGAAACCAACTCTGAATATGAGATTGATGTGATGAAAAGTAATCTACAGCGCCACGAGTTAGATAAGGGTGAGGATACGGAGGCAACATATTTTAATCTGGGGGTATTTACAGATGACTTGATGATGCTTGAAACCCTCTTTGAGTTACAGTATATCAAAGGTGGCAAACTATGCAAAAAAGTGTTGAAGTGTTCCCTAGGACTGATGCCAGAAGTAATTGATAGTGAGATTTTGCCGATACATGTGGAACTGGACTATTTAAATAATGGGAAAGTGTGTACCCTTGAAGAAGAGTTATCGAATTCTCATTAGTTTATGCGTGCTACTTTGTATATTTGCTATCGCTGGTTGTAGTAAGCCAAAAGCTACCCTTCCTAGTGACTTTATTGGGGTAACTAAAGTTGAAGTGATTGATTATCTTCAAAATAAAAGTCATCAATTTAAATTTTTAGTCTTTACCTCTACTGACAATGAGTTAATTGATGGGTTTAAAAATAAATATATTGATAAGTTAGTAATTAATCGTTTGCCTCATATTTACTTAATTGATAATAATGAACAATACCTTAGTTCGATGTATGAAGTAACCGTTTCGGTAAAACCTATGGTTTGTCAGTTTCAAACGATAAAGTTATCTTTTAAAAATGGAGTTAAGGAGATTCCCTTTGGTTATTATGAAAACATTGATTTACCTCATTCAGAAAATCAAATTGATGTTAACTTATATTATGATTTAAAATCAAACAATAATATCTATGACATGCAACTAATTATTCATAACTACCGGATGAGTGATGTTTACTTAAACCAAATAAACTTTGTTGATAAGGAAAATTCAGATCGGTTTGTTATGGCTCCCCTTACCGATAATATTATCATCTCTGATAATATCAAAATTATTTCCAACATTAAGTTAGAAGTCCCAAATAACACCTTTTATAATAAAGGTTTAATCAACTTAAAGTTTGTTACTGATCATTTAGAATTTGAACAACCAGCGGTATATTTGGTTGATAATCTTCCAGATTATTATCAATTAAAAGAATCGGGAATCGAATTAAATAGATTAATTATTCCAAGATAAAAAGGAGAGACTAAATTTGATCTCTCCTTTTGCTTATATAAGATATTCTTTATATTTACTTACAAGTCGTTTAGGAAGGCGAGCCATCACTTTGATAGCATCAGGTTCATAATCGGTGGATATGACTTCAGTATTTTCTTTTAAGTAGGAATAGATTTCCCCTTTGGCATAAGGTAGTTTTAAGGTGTAAATGGCATAACTACCAAACAACTCATTTTCAATCCAATTAAGTAGTTCTGGATAACCTTCTTTAGTCTTGGCCGAAATGCGAAGGGCATTTTCATATTGAGATGGAATATAAAAGTAATCATCGATTAAATCAATTTTGTTAAAGACATATAAAGTCTTAACATTCTTGACCCCAATTTCAGTTAACACTTGATTAGTAGTTTGGATTTGTAAGTCTAAATAGGGACTGCTTGCATCTACCACATGGAGGATTAAACTAGCTTCTTTAATTTCTTCTAAGGTTGATTTGAAAGATTCTACTAAATGGTGCGGTAGTTTACTAACGAAACCAACGGTATCGGTTAGTAAGAACTCATTATTTGACGGTAGTTTTATCTTTCTAGTGGCAGTCTCTAACGTAGCAAATAACATATCTTCCGTATACACTTCTTTAATATCGTTTTCGGTAGTGAATTCTAAGATGGAATTTAATGTTGAAGATTTACCACTGTTAGTGTAACCTACTAAAGCAACTACTGGTACGCTTTGATCGTGGCGTTTCTTTCGGCTAGTTTCCCTAGCCTTTACTAGTTCTTTAAGTTCTTTCTTGGCTTTATCAATTTGACTTAAAATTCTACGACGGTCTAGTTCCAGTTTAGTTTCCCCTGCTCCACGACGGGCACCAGCACCCCCACCACCGCCTCCCCCAAGGCGTGATAGATAACGGCGACTTCCCACTAAGCGAGGCATCATATACTTCATAGCCGCAATCTCTACCTGGAGTTGGGCTTCTTTAGTTTTGGCCCGCCGATCAAAGATATCCAAGATAACCATAGTTCGGTCAATGATCCTAGTATCAAGAACAGATTCAATATTTTTTATTTGGGATGGTGTCATTTCATGATTAAAAATTACCACTTCAGCATCAGTAGCATCAACCATCATTTTTATTTCTTCAAGTTTTCCGCGATTTACGAAAAAGGCAGGATTAATGGTTTGAAGGTTTTGGGTAACCACTCCGACCACTTCCACTTGGCACGCCACACATAATGCTTTTAGTTCTTCTAATTCGTATAAGAATTCTTGGGTATTTCCCGTGTTGACGGAAACTAGTACGGCCTTTTCTAATGTTTCAAAATTCATAAGCGTCACTCATTTCTTGTAATATTTACCTTTATTATTATACCACATAACTTTCAAATCCTATCAAATTCTGATTTAAAATATCAATAATTATTGGTTTGTTTTTGAAAACTTTTGATTTATCTTTCATATACTTGTAGTGGTGAAGGAGGTTAGGGGATGCTCGATAATTTTAGTAAACAAGTTATTAGAATCATTGAAGAATCTAAAGTAATTGCGAGAAGCAAAGATAGTCAATTAGTGGGAACCGAACATTTGTTGCTTTCAATGATGACCATTGAGGATTCAATCTGTCATTTTTTATTATCAGAACAAAATATTAGCATAAGTGATATTGAAGCAATCTTAGAAAAGTATGTTATCTTACGGAAAAGCGATTCAGAAGATATTATTTTCACCCGAAAATATCAAGAAATAATTCTTGATGCTGGCGAGTTAGCCTCTCGCCTCAATAGTAGTTTAGTTTTTGATGAACATCTTTTTTATTGTTTGTTAAAAGCTGATGCTGCGGTTGCTAAAGAGATCTTGCTGGAATTAAAGATGAATATAAATGATTTGTTGGAAGATATAGAGGACATCTTTCAATTTAATCCCCCTGAAGAAGATTATGTCTATTCATTTTTAACTAACATTAGTGAACTTGTCAAAAAGCCCAATGCCAATAAATATATATCAAGGGGAAACCACTTAGAAAAGATTATTAATATTCTATCCAAAAAGCAAAAAAACAACCCAATGTTAATTGGGAGTGCTGGAGTGGGAAAAAGTGCGATCGTAGAAGGATTGGCTCAAGAACTGATTAAACGGAACTACAAAGAGCCAATTTATCGCCTCGAGCTTGGAGCAATGATGGCCGGGACGAAATACCGCGGTGAACTAGAAGAAAAACTAATCAAAGCAATGAATTTTATTAAAGAAAAAAAAGCTATCCTTTTTATTGATGAAATTCACAACATCGTAGGCGCTGGTTCTAATGAGGGATCACTGGATATTGCTAATATATTAAAGCCTTACCTTGCTCGTTATGACATCAAGTGTATAGGTGCGACCACTTTAGAAGAGTATTATCGCTATATTGAAAAAGATAAGGCCTTGATGCGTCGTTTTCAAAATATCTTTATCGATGAACCAACCGAATCAGAAACCCTAATGATTTTAGAAGGGATAAAGGATTCCTATGAAGAATACCACGAGGTATTCTATCCTCAAGAGATCTTAAAAGGAATTGTTAAAAAGAGTGGGCGCTTTTTGATTAATCGTAAGTTTCCCGATAAAGCTATCGATATCTTAGATGAATTAGGAGCCCGAGCCCATGCTAAAAGCAAAACAGTAATTACCTCCGAGATGCTGGGAGAAATCATTAAAGATATGGGAGGAATCAATCAACTCTCTAGTGAGGAACTAAGAAAGTTAGTCTTAAACTATCCCGGGTTAAAGAGTTATTATTTACGCTTTTTAAAAGGGGAAAGTGATGCGACCAATATTGTAGTGATTGAAGTAGAGGCAGGATTTAATCCTGAGCCGTTGTATCAAGACTTGGATAAAGTCTTTAAACTACGAAAAGAAATGATCTTAGAGATAAATCTCGAAGAATACCTAGAGCACAATGCGATCAATAATCTGATTGGCTCACCCGCTGGTTATGTGGGGTATGAAACGGGAGGGATCTTATCAGAGCATCTGATAAAATATCCAATGTCAGTTGTTTACTTTAAGGGAATAAAACACGCTAATTTTGCGATTAGAAACTTTTTGAAACGAATGTTAAAGCAAAAGACAATTATGGATAACAAAGGAAGGACCATTTTATTATCCAATACTATCTTCATTTTAGAAAAAGATCAAAAACAACGAGTGATTAAAGGTTTCTTAAGCTCAGAGGTTAACGAATCAATTAGTGAAACTGAAGCAGATATTAGAATAGCAAAACCGGGAAAAAAGATGGGTCATGATAGACAAATGTTAAAATATATTGAGTTAGGATTAAAAGAAGGTTATAACATTATCTTTGATATTGAAGAGATTAAGAACCCCAAACAACTAGAACAAACCTTTTATCAAATCTTACTTGAGATACCAGGAACTTATCATATTTATGAAAAAAATAATCAATATCATTATCGCCATGACGGTTAAAGTTGTGGCTTTTTATTATTAAGATTAGTGATAACTCAAATAATAAAATAAGGCATTTTTCCTTTAAAATAGCCTGACTTTATAATTTGGTATTTTTCATTAACAAAATTGTCAAATCGTGGTATAATAAAAGAGTAATGGTGATGATTATGGGAAAAAACAAAGAACGAAAGTATTTATTAAAGTCAACCAATAAACATTTATTAGATATTTTTGAACAAAATTACTATGTGGAATTAGGTTCAATCGATCTAGAAGTAATGAATGAGTTCTTGAGTGGTACGAGTATTCCTTTCAATGAAATTGCTGATAAGATGATTTTGGTAGAAGGAACTGGTCGAATCACTAGTGACTTTAATTATGAACAAGAATATCAATTAAATTATCTTTTAGATTTTGTTAGATGGAATTCTTCCACCAAACTCTTTTTAACCTGTGGTATTATTAAATACTATAGTACGCTTAAACAAGAACTCTATGCACCTCTTTTGTTAATTCCCATTAAATTATATAAAAATCAAGATGGCAATTGGGAAGTTGTCAAGTGTGGCGAAATCTTTGAAAATGAATTATTAATGAAACGGTTACGTGAACTAACCATTGAACCGCTTCCTAAAGCAGAAGATATTAGAAGACCATTTGACATTGACCACTACTCACAACGAGTAGCTAAAGCTTCCGGTTGTACTTTTGAAATCGGGAATTTTTTAACCTTTGCGAGGACGGAATATCCAGACCTTAACTTTATTCATGAAGAACTACTTGATACTAGTTCCTTTTTGGAATACTCTATTGCATACATCTATGGACAGGCTTTATCAAAAACAAGATCCCTTTTACCATCAAACATCTATCAAAAGTATGTAATGGTAAAGGCTTCACAAAATGAAAGTTTTGCTTGTAGTGGGCGCTTAAATTCCGGTAAAACCAGTACCATTATCAATATTATTGGTGAAAGACTATTAAAAAATAAACAAGTATTATATGTCAATAGTGATCAAGTTGCGTTAGGAGAACTAGAATACCGCCTTCATGAGCTTGGTCTTGGAAAATATACCTTTAATTTGGTGAACCCATTAAAAACACCTAAAATTAGCCCAGTACGTAAAGACTATCATTTACGCGGGATGAAGAAAACTCTCGCCAAACTTTTAAGCAATCTACTATCTTTTGACCACCTGTTAGATCATAAATACTATGGATATCGTTACCGTGAAATTGTGGAAAATCAATTATCTTTATATATCAATGGGTATGTTCATAAACCATTACCAATTGTGGATAAGTTGGAAAAGTTTGAAGTTGAAGGCATTTATGAAAAACTAAAAGCAGTTGAACGTGCCCTTTCGGTAATTGGTCCTTATGAAAAGTGTGGTTGGAGTACTTTAGAGCACTACTATACTAGTAGTGATATTAAAGAAGTTGTTGAAGCAACCACAACTTTTGAAGCAATTCAAAATGAACTTTATACGGTATTTAATAAATTTAATGAACAATATCATTTTAAACCAACCACAACAATTAAAGATGCTCATCGATTGATATATATACTAAAAGGTTTTAGTGATAATATTCCACCGTATAGTTGGCGAAAAATTAAAGATTTTAAACGTGCCACAAGAGAAATCAATTATCTAAAGGAACTTCAAGCAGAATATCAAAAACACCAAACTAAAATCCAAAACACCTATAATGGTGATATTGAAAGTGTGGATGTTGAAGGTATCTTTAAGACTTTACTAGGGCCGTATTATGAAGTAACCGATAATATTTATCTTGATCGCATTTTATATAATTTAAAAAGTTTAAAAGAATTAACTAAAAGAGTAAATATTAATAAAAAGGTTATTAATGAATCATTAACTGCCTTAAAGGCTACCTTTAAGATTAAAGTTGTTGAAGACTATATGTATGATTTGTTGGCTGAAATAAATGAGTATTTAGATCAGCATGTTTGTCAGTTGCATTGGCTTACCCAATCATATGATAAGAATCCAAATATCTTAGATGATTACAATTCCGATTATTTGAATTATTTAGAATACAATGATTTAGCTGTTCGGATTAAAAGTTACCTTAAAAAAGGTGCACCAGATGATTATCAAACGCTTTATAGTTTGCTTACAACTCAAGATGATCAAAAGGTTCTTCAAAAGATTATCAACTTTAAACTATTAAAAGAAGATAACCTTTATCTTTTTAACTTGATTGCTTATCTTAAACGTTATTTAGAATTAGTTGAAATCTTAACTAATAAAATGAAAAAACACAAGTTTAAGACTTTTGATGACCTAGCAAATAACTATCATCAATATAAAGCTTATATTGACTTACTTGATAAATCAACTAAAGAAAAGACGTTTATTAAGAAAATATTAGAAGACTATTTAACCAAACTTGAGAAGAAGAGGAATAGTGCTAAAGAAAGACTTTCCGCTTTTAGTAGAACTTACCTTGATAATTTAGATATTATCAAACAATTAAAGTATTATAATATTAATATCAATACTCCTCAAGCTACGAAAAAGCTAACTATGCTCTATCATTTTGTTCAATATTTTAATCACATTTATAGTTTGAACCAAAAGTATCGTCCATTCTTTAAGAAGAATAACTTAGTAATTTTTGAGGATTATCAAGAGTTATTGAGGGATGTGAAAAATCATCATCGCCTTCAAAAAGCGATTGCTGTAAAGGATAGTGATTACCAATATCTCTTTGGTGAATATTATCGTGGTTTTAAAACTGATATTATTACCCTGGAACGAATGATCGCTTATTTCCAACTTTTCTTACAAATAATTTATGATCCAAAAGAGTTGGATGAAATGTTAATTCGTGACACTTTATTAAAGATTATCAGTAAACGCAAAACATTGGAAAAACTATATGAGAATTGGTATAGTTGTTATCGAAGATTCAACAAACTATTCCGTGATAGTAAATCCTATTACTTTGAAAATACCTTGTTAGAGAACATGGAGATAATTTCAGGGTATGTTAATAAGTTAAACCTTCTTCCTGATGTCTTTACCGTCATTGAAAACATTGTGTTTATTAGGAAATATGGATTAGATAAACTTGCATTAGGAATTGAGAATGGTACCTTCTTTGATAATTTGGGTGATCGCTTCCTAGCAACGGTTTATGAACATTATCAAAAGGCCATTGAAGATAAGTATCCAATCCTAAAGGATTTTGATAAGGTATTAACTGATGCTAAGTCTTATTCCATTTTGGAAAAAGAATGGTTTAATCAAAACATTGAATATTTTGCTGATAAAAAAAGCAATCCACGTGATCGTATTAAACATAAATTAAAGACAATTAGCACCTATAGTTGTGACCGGATCATAGATATTATTGGTCGAGACTATCAGGTATATTTAGCAGATGTCGATATTTTCAACAGTAATATCGATCTTAAGCGATTTGATACCATTATCATTGATGATGCTCATTTGGAAAACTCTAATAAATATTATCGTTTAGATGAAAATCTAAATCAGGTGATAATTTTCGGTGATAAAACCTTTACTAGTTCGGTATCGAATAACTTAATGCAAAGAATTATCCCTTCGGCTATTACGCCGTTAAAATATCGTTATCAAAGCCTTAACAATTATTTTGATAACCAACTAGGAACAAATAATATTTATATCCCTAGATTTGATCAAAATGCTAAAATTAAGCGACTAGCAAACATCAGTGATTTAACGAAAGAAATAATTGAAGCAAGTACTTCAAAGACCATCAATATTGTTTTTGCGAGTAACAAGACAAAATTTAAATTTTACCGTGAGTTATTAAATGGTATTGATGACTATGAAAAAACTAAAAAGTTATTAAAGAATATCAATTTGATAAATGCACTTACTCATGATGCATTAAACGCTGATGATGTTTATTTGTTGTTTGATGATTTCAAGACAATGGAAGCTGATGTTTTAGATAAAGTTCTAACTAATCATAATCAAGCATCCCAAAACTTCTATATGGTCTATTTTGAAGACATCATTGAAGAAAGAAATCAATACTTAGAAGCTCAGATGTTAAAATTACTGAAACGTAAAATCGCCTTCCTCCCTAGCTACAATCCAGTTATCAGTTATTTGGTGAATGAACTTCAACAACAAGGAGTGGAAGTTGAGTGGGGCGTTGGGGCTATTGATCTAATTGTTAAAGGTGCTAAACCATATGGTTTTATCATAATTGGTTTGGATGAAGAGGATAAGTCTTTTATTGATATCTATCAATACTACTATCAAGAGTTTTTAAAACATGGGTGGAAGATCGAGTTTATATATGCTCCAGCACTAGCAAAAGATCCACAGGCAATAATAACAAAAGTAATAAAGACGGTGATGAAAAATGGATAAACGAAAAAGAAGCCCTAAACGCGACTTAAGAGAAATAGTAAGAGATTTAAAAGAAAATGTTGATTCAATCGCAAAACTAAAAGTGAAATTAAAAAACATTGTGGAAAACGGTGGGGATTTAAATATTAAACTTTACAGTGGTCGCACCTTGATGCATTATGCTGTGAGGTATAATAGAAAGGGACTAATTAAATTATTTTATCGATTAGGAGTGAATGCGGAGATCTGTGATGATAATTACAATACCCCTTTGCATTATGCAATCCTAAAAGATAATTATCAAGCGGTAAAAGAATTAATCAAACTTAATGTTGATATTAATTTACCAGCGGAGCTTGAACAAACTCCTTTGCATATGGCAGTTTTAAAAGGAAATAAAGATTTAGTAAAACTACTAGTTGAAAATGGAGCTGACATTAGTCTAGTTGATGAAAAAAACTTAACCGCCTTAGACTATGCCTATGATGAAAATGATAAAGATATAATCAATTACTTAAATAGTAAAATGAAATTAATAAATGGATAAATAGGATGTGGAATTATGGATATTTTTAAAGATATTTGGTCATATTTTAGTAAGTATACTGGCGGATTTGAAGCCTATGGAATCATTAGACTAGTTATTGATTTATTACTTATTTCTTTTCTTACCTTTTCAGCTATCATCTTCTTAGCCAGAAAAACTAAACAATCTGCGATGAGAAAGATTCTCATTACCTTTATTGTGGTGATTTTGATAGTATTTTTGATGGATCTTCGAATCATGCAAGAATTACTTAGGGAATCAATTTCCATACTGATCATCTTGTTCATTGTGGTTTATGCTCAAGAGATTAAAACCTTCCTAGGTTTTTATGTTCGTTCGAAAAACCATAAGGGATTGCTTAACAGTGAAGAAAAGAAAGATCGTTTAATTAACACCTTAATTTCAACCGTAAGTTATTTATCGAGACGCTCCATTGGTGCTATTATTACGATCGAAAAAGATAATTCTTTAAATGCATATATTGAGAAAGCTATCTATTTAGATGCGGAAGTTTCCTTTGAACTCTTTTCTACCATCTTTACTCCGGGCACCCCACTTCATGATGGTGCGGTAATTGTTCGGGGAAACCGAGCAATGTGTGCCGGCGCTTTCTTTCCATCGAGTGATAAGTATGATATTCCTAAATCCCTTGGTTCCCGTCACCGGGCTGCTCTGGGGATTAGTGAAGTCAGCGATGCTTTCACAATTGTCGTATCTGAACAAACTGGTAATATCTCTACTACGATTGATGGAGTAATAAATATTAATATTTCATTGGATGACTTAAGAATGTCACTAAAACAAAACATTCTTTTAAGATAAGGGGGTCCTATGACGCAAATCTTAGATTTTTTGAGTGAAAATAAATATCAGATTGAATATCTTTATTATGCGGGGTTAGTGACCCTTATTGGCTTGATCATCTTTAAAGCAAGCCTTTTTAAGAAAATATTTAGTTATGATGTGATTTTTCTCTTAATCGTGGTGAGTTACTTTGGTTTAAATTTTTTGTGGAAAACCGATTACAATCCAACCATTTATAGTGTTTTAGCTATTGTCCTTGTCATCATTCAATTAATAAAGACAACTCACTACTATCAAGAAGAAGATAAAATGAAGGTCAGTGCCTTAAATCATATCAAAAACGCGGATTATGATTATTTTGTTACAGTTGATGACAAAGATAAAATGATTGATTTTAGTAATAGTATTGCTCAAAAGTTTGGCATGGGAGAAAGTGATCTCCGAAAAAGTAAGTTTTGGGATCTCTTTGTTAGTCGCTTTGGCATCGTTGGGATTAATGAAGAACCAGTTGATGAAGAACGACTAGCCATCTTAAAAAGAGAATATGCCAAAAAGGTTAAGTTTAATATTAGTTATCAATTTCGGGTTCAAGTAAGAAATATTGATAATGAAATTGAATACTATCAATTCTTAGTAAAGCCAATCTATAATGGTGAACGTTACTTAGGAAAGAATATTTTCATTAATCGTAATCGCTGGCAAATCATTAATGAGTTGAATACTAGCTTGGCTAATATGATTGATCAATATGAAAAAGCCAAACAACAAAGTCATATCTGGTTAAGTATGGTTCCCCAAGTATTGCTTTACTATGACTATCACTCTCAGACTTATATCATAACCGAAACCTTTAAAAGGGTTTTAAATACTCAAAAGAGTGAACTTACTGAAACCGAGTTTTTGGATTTAATCCATCCGGAGGATTTAGAAAAATATAAATCAGATTTAATGAATATCAATAGTCAAGAAGTCACCAGTATCATCTTTAGATTAAAGATTAATGGTAAGTACCGTAAAATTAGTGAAGAGGCAATGCTGATGGAACCACAAAGTGGTTTAGTATCAGTTGTTAAGACCTTGCCGGTAAAAGAGGAAAATGCTGATAACGTTGAGTATATTAAAAGCTTAACTACTCCAGCTAGTCATAGTATTAATACCCAAGCAATTAAAACAGCTAGTACGACCATGGCTGCCCCAAAAGAAGATATTAAAGAAATTGAAACTAGTGATGACTTAAAAAAATTGGCTGAAAATATGCAGAATAAAGATGTTGACCGTTTGGAATCACTCCTTAATTCAGCCATCAAGAAGCGTGATTCATAATGTTTGATGTTGTTATTGTGATGGCGGGGACTGGGGTTCGTACCGGTCTTAAAACAAATAAAGTTTTATATCCAATCAAAGGTATTGAGGTTTTTATTTATAGCGTTCGTGCCTTCTTACAAGTAGCTGGAATTAACAACTTAATTTTAGTTATAAGTCCCAGTGATGCCAACCTTGTTGAAGAAATCCTTAAAAAATATAATTTGTTTGATAAAGTTATCATGATCTCAGGCGGAAAAACCCGTGCTGAAAGTGTACGAAACGGTTTGCTGGAAACAGGGGCTGACAAAGTTTTAATTCATGATGCGGCCAGACCACTAATAACCGCCACTGATATTAAAAAGGTGGTTGATGCCCTTGACAAATGGGATGCGGTAACCCTAGTTAATCCAATCTATGATACGGTTAAAATAGTTCAAAATCAGAAAGTGTTAAAAACTATTAATCGTGAACTGGTTAAAAGAGTGATTACTCCTCAAGGTTTAAAGAAGAAGGTTATCACACAGATCTTAAATCCAATTCAGTGTGATGATGCTATCACTGATGAAATGGTTCTTTTAGAAGAAAAATTTGAAGTATATACGATTGAAACTAATAATCCAAGTGTTAAGTTTACTACTAAAGAAGATCTAGATTTAATAGAATATTATTTAACTAAAAGGGAGGAAAACTAATGTATCGAATTGGTCATTCCTTTGATTTTCACCCCCTAGTACCAGATCGTCTCTTAATTTTAGGAGGAATAACCATTCCCTTTGAAAAAGGATTGGCTGGTCACAGTGATGCTGATGTAGTTTTACATGTGGTCGCTGAGAGCATCTTGGGAGCCCTAGGTGCAGGAGACCTCGGCACTCACTTTCCTGATAATGATCCTAAATATAAGGGGCAGTCTTCTGACTTCTTTGTCAAGGAAAGCATAAAATTAGCTAAAGAAGCCGGGTTTGTAGTTAATAATATAGATGTTATGGTCTACATTGAAAAGCCTTCCTTAAAAGAATATAAACCTTTTATTAAATCCCGGATTGCATCGCTTTTAGAAGTAGATGAAACATTGGTTAATGTCAAAGCAACAACCATGGAGAAGAAAGGCATTATTGGTGAGGGCGTAGGTATCGCCGCTGAAGCCATAGTCCTTCTTAAACAAAAGTAATTAATACCACCACTTTAGGCATAAGATGAAGTGGTGGTTTTCTTATGAAGAAAAGGTTTAAAAAGTTCTTCATTCTCGCATTAATTTTTTTAATTCCCTTATTTTTAATCAGTTTTTCTGATCGTTACTTTGGGGAACGAGCGGGGGTATATATAAAAGAAAGAGCCCAGATGTATAGTATGCAAATCATTAATGATGCTGTTTTAGAAGTGGTGGGGCCTAGTATATCAATGGATGACATCTTGATAATGGAAAAGGACACTACTGGCAAAATTATTAGTGTCTTAGTCAATACCCAACAAGTAAATCAAATCTTAGGGAAGGTTGGAAAAAGTGTAGAAGGTGGAGTTCAGGCGATTGAGGAAGGTAAAATCTCTAGTTTGAGCATCCCCCTCGGGGTTTTAATTAGTAGTACAATTTTGGCCGATCGCGGTCCTGAAGTAAAGGTAAAGGTCCGACCAATTGGGTCCTATAAGGTTGATGTGATTTCTGAGGTTAGTGGTTATGGTATAAACAATAGTTTAGTATTGGTCTATATCTTAGTAAAAATTGAACTGGAAGCATTGATTCCTTTGAGGATTGTCCCGGTAGTGACCGAGTCAAAAGTTGTCTTAATCTCACAAATAATTAAAGGGGAGATACCCAAATATTATTATGCTGCGGGGACATATTTGCCCAATCCTCCTCCTGAGTCTGATTTTGGCGTTATTCCTAACAGTTAAATTGTTTACAATATTCTTACCATAAAAAGGAAAGATGTGATATAATAATATAAATAATGGTTCTTAATTAAAAATGGTTGACGTAGGTTTAATGAAAATTGCATATTAAAACATCGATTTTGAAAATTGTAGTATAATAATTATAAATAATAGAAAGGTCGATGAAATATGACAACAGATATCGAAACCAAAATTAAGAACATTATTACGCGCATTCGTCCCTATATTCAAAGAGACGGTGGCGATATTGAATACGTCCGTTTTGAAGACGGAATTGTTTTTGTCAGACTGACTGGCGCTTGTGTTGGTTGTCAGTTTAGTGATGTAACCCTTTATCAAGGCTTAGAGTCCGTTTTGGTGGAAGAAGTTCCGGGCGTTATCGGTGTGGAGCTTGCTGATTAGGGATGAACCATATTGTTCTTTCAACGCTAATTTCATTAATAATCGCGCAGGGAATAAAATTTTTAATTGGCACCATTAAAGCTGGTAAGGCCGATTACCGGTTAATCTATTCTAATGGTTCAATGCCTTCTTCTCATAGTAGTATCCTATCTACCTTAATTGTAATGGTAGGTCATTTTGAAGGAATTGATTCAATCATCTGGGGCATCACTTTAGTTTTTAGCTTATTAATAATTGGGGATGCAATGGGCATTCGTACCCAAAGTGGAAAACAAGCAAAAGTGTTAAACCAACTGGTTGGTGAGAAGAGATTACGTGAACAAGTGGGCCATAAACCAACCGAAGTAATTGGTGGGATAATCCTAGGCATTATTGTTGCATTACTTTATATTACTTTAATTATTAAATAAAAATTAATATATTATCGAAAGGAGGAGATAATATGATTAAACCAGGATCAATTGTATATGGTAGAATAACGAATATCTTAGGTTATGGCGCCTTTGTCGCAATTGATGGTTATGATGGTTTGATCCATATCTCCGAATTTTCAGATAATTTTGTCAGAAATATCGAAGATTATGTGAAAGTGGGAGATCGGGTTAAACTAAAGGTTTTAGAAGTCGATGAAGAACAAAAACAATTAAAATTGAGCTATCGACAAATTCATAAGACTAGAGGAGTTCGCTGTCGTATTCCTCAATACAAGATTGGTTTTAAACCCTTAAAAGAAAATTTAGATCAATGGATAGCATTGAGTAAGGTAGGTCAAAGTGAATAAGGTTTTAATAATATTGTCGTTATTATTACTTGCGGGTTGCGCAAAAGCTGATCAAATCAGCGATGATTATCCCCTCATTAAAGATCGAAAACACATCTTCCAATACACGAATGCCACTAAGGTTATTGAAATTCTAAAAGGAGAAAGCAAAATAGACGAGCTAGAAGTGATCGTATTTACTTTCCCAGAATGTCCATGGTGTCAAGAGTCATTACCAAGAGTTAATCAAGTGGCGAAAGAACTGGCCATTACGGAAGTTTTATTACTGAATGTTCGCGAAATGCGAGATTTAAAAACGCCGGAATATATGGAAATATTTGAACTTGTTAAGGACGATATTGAGTTTGGTGAAGGCTCAAAAGAACGTGAAAGAATCAATGTTCCGACGATAATTGTGGTGAAAAATGGTGAAATAGTCGGTTCGCATTTATCAACAGTTGCGAGCCACGCAATTGATGAAAACAAAGTTTTACCACCAATGACTGACGAACAAGATGCGGAGTTTAAAGCAATTTTAAGAAACTTATTTGCTAAATAATATATTTAATGGATAATAAATTTATCTATTAAATTTATAGTATTAATTTAGATAGTTAAAAATAAAATGCTACTAGGTGATACGGATGCGTAAACGGTTCATTTTGTTTTTAACTATTATTTTGTTAGTTACCTCAATTTTAATGACTACCTTTTTGGTTGCTAAGAAGGAAAATTCCCAAAATGTTTTGGGTTGGAAAGAAGTCATAATCTACCTTGATCCTGGTCATGGTGGGTTTGATGGTGGCGCTATTGGAATTGATGGTACCTATGAAAAAGATATTGTTTTAAACATTTGTTTAAAGTTGGAACGTTACTTTAAACAAAGTGGTTTTAAAGTAGCTTTAACTAGGAGAACTGATGTGGCGCTCCACTCTCCAGGCAGTAAAAATGCCAAAAGAGATGATATTTATAAACGGGTTAGTTTAATCAATAAATCAAATGCTGATCTTTTTCTTACAATTCATGCTAATGCTTTTTCTAGTTCGAAAGTAAAAGGAGCCCAAGTTTTTTATAGTGATAAAAACCCTTCCTCAAAAGATTTGGCTGGTGCCATTCAAAATATGATTAGTTTATATCATGAGAATAACCATCGTCCTTCCAAAAGTATTAGTGGAAAGTATTTGTTAGATCACGTTGAGATACCTGGTTGCCTAGTTGAAGTGGGATTTTTATCAAATCTCGAAGACTTAGAAAATCTGAAAAATGATGAATACTTAGAAGAAATGGCTTTTATTATCTATTTAGGAGTACTACAATATTTGCATAAAAATTATAGGTGAATATGATGAAAAAAATATTACAAATTAAGAGCCCAGAGGAAATGATCGCTCTCGGGCAAACTATCGGAAAAAAACTTTTCCCAGGTGCCATTATTACCTTAAATGGTGATTTGGGGGCTGGGAAAACTACTTTTACTAAAGGGATTGGACAAGCCTTGAATATCAAGGCAGTTATTAATAGTCCAACCTTTACCATTATGAAAGTTTATCAAGGTGATTTAACTCTCTTTCATATCGATGCTTATCGTTTAGATGGAGTAGGTTCTGATTTTGATTTGGAAGAATACTTTTATCAAGATGGAATTTGTGTGATTGAGTGGGCAGAAATCATTACTGATATCTTGCCGGAAGAGCGCCTTGATATTACGATTTCTATTACTGGCGAATCAACTAGACAAGTAATAATTGAAACAAACAATCAAGAATATCAAAAGTTAGAAGGAATATTATGATAAATTTAGTTATTGATACATCAACGGATTATTTATATATCGCCATTATTCAAGATAATGAAGTTGTTAGCGATTATTTCGTCAAGGGTAATAATAATCATTCGGAAAATTTAATCGATGCTCTTACCAAAGTTTTAAGTGAAAAAAACTTTTTAATTGAAGACTTTGATGGAATTTATGTTGGTCGTGGTCCGGGATCTTATACTGGACTTAGAGTTAGTGGAACTGTTGCTAAAGTGTTAGCCTATTCTAAAGAAATTCCATTTTACAGTTTTAGTTCTCTTGACTTGGTGGCATCAGCTTATATCGATGTTGAAGGAAAATACTTAAGCAAAATCAAAGCTAAGAAGGGCTATCACTATGTGAAGGTCTTAAATTTTGTCAATGATCAAATCACTGAAGAGATGGCTGATTCCTATTTATCCGATGAAGCGATTGAGGAAATCATTAAAAATGATCCGACAATGATAATTATTGATGAAATTAAAAAATTTAATCCATTAGTACTCTTTAATTATGGCTTAATGACAGCGGTTGAAGATCTTCATGCATATGTACCTAATTACTTAAGAAAGGGAATTTAAGATGGAGATTCGCTTGATGAGGCCAACTGATATCGAATCAGTGATTAAAGGAGAAGAGGCTACATTGGGGGAAACTTTGGGGAAGGAATTCTTTGAACAAGAATTAACTAATCCCCTTGCTTACTTTTGGGTTGCCACCAAAAATGATGAGGTGATTGGTTATATTGGGGCTTATGTTGTTCCGCCTAGTGCGGATATCATAAGCTTCTATGTTCTCGATGCTTATCAAAAACAGGGTTATGGAAGTAAGCTAATGACGAGGCTTCTTGATGAGTGTGGCCGACTTAAAGTTGAAGCAGTAACTCTCGAAGTAAAAGAAGGAAATAATAAAGGAATCAATTTTTATTTAAAAAATGGATTTCAAAAAATAAATATACGTAAGCATTATTATCAAGATGGCAGTAATGCTCTGTTAATGAAAAAGGTGATTAAATGATTGTATTAGGTATAGAAACTAGTTGTGATGAAACTGGGGTTGCGGTAGTAAGATCAGGTAAAGAAGTTCTTAGTAATGAAGTATTTACTCAAATAGAAATTCACAAAGCCTATGGGGGCGTAGTCCCTGAGGTTGCCAGTCGTCATCACATTGAAAAAATAACATATGTAATGGATGCAGCAATTAAAAAAGCTAACCTTACTTTTGAGGATATTGATTTGATTGCTGTGACAGGGAATCCCGGATTAGTTGGATCCCTTATGGTGGGGATTAATGCGGCAAAAGCTGTGGCATTGGCTTATAATAAACCAATTGTCTTTGTCAATCACATCCATGGTCATATTTATGCCAATTATATTGAGGATGACTTTTTATTCCCATTGTTAGCTTTGGTTGTTTCTGGTGGACACACTGAACTAATTTTAATGAGAGATCATTTTCAGTTTGAAATCTTAGGAGAAACCTTAGACGATGCTGTAGGTGAAGCTTATGATAAAGTGGCTCGAGTGGTTGGGGCCGGTTATCCAGGTGGACCAATAATTGATAAGATGGCTAAACAAGGCGAGGCTAGTTATGCTCTCCCTAAGATAATGCTTGATAAAGATAGTTTGAATTTTAGTTTTTCCGGCTTAAAGTCAGCGGTTATTAATTTGGTTAATAAGCACAAAATGAAAAACGAAGAGATTAATCCGAATGATCTTGCTGCAAGCTTCCAAGAAGCAGCGATCTCAGTTTTAGTGGAAAAAACCATCAAAGCCGCTACCGAACACGAAGTCAAACAAGTGGTGGTTGCTGGAGGCGTCGCCGCAAACTCTCACTTGCGTGAAGAAATGGCTCAAGCAATTAGTGCTTTGCCGGGTGTAAAACTATCAATTCCTAAAATGAAATATTGTACCGATAACGCCGCAATGATTGCAGTTGCTGGTTATTTTCAATATTTGCATGAACATAAACACTAATTTATTCTGACAGCCCTTAGTCGCTGTCTTTTTTTATTTTTCCAAGTGTTATTTTCTTGTTAACTAATCGCTTAATTAAATTGAAATAATATGCCCCTTATGTTATAATAAAATAAATAAAGGGGATGGGGGAAAGCAAAAATGGAGAAAAATGAGAAGATTTCACAAAGATTGATTAGTCACTAAGGGGTAGGGGCAAATGACTAGCAATCTTAAATTTAATAAAGAAGCACGCGAATCAATGGTTCAAGGGATAAAAAAAATCTATGATGCAGTGAGGATAACCTTTGGTCCTAAGGGACGCAATGTTATTATTGATGAAGCCTATGGTCCACCGCTCATCATCAATGATGGTGCTACCATTGCACGCTCAATAAACCTGTCTAATAGATGGGAAAACTTAGGTTCTAGTTTAATTATCGAAGCAGCTTCCAAAACGAATGAATTGGTTGGTGATGGAACGACTACGGCCATCATATTAGCATCTGTCTTGATCTTTGAAGGATTGAAGAAAGTTGAAAAGGGAGTTAATCCAGTTCATTTGAAAAACGGACTTGATTACTTGTTACCACTTATCATTCAGATGATTGATGATCAAAAGATTATGCTGAGTAGTAGGGATGATTTGCTTAATATAGCGATTAACTCATCGAATGACCAAGATATCAGCAAGTTAATTCTTCAAGCATTAGATGAAGTAGGAGCTGACGGATTAATTAATATTTTAGAATCGAATGATGCTTGGACTCATCTAGAAATAACCAAAGGATATCGATTTGACCGAAGTTATGTGTCACCTTATATGGCTAGTGATCAAGAAAAGATGCAAACCATTCTGGAACGCCCCCTAATCTTAATTACTAATAAAAAGATTAGTTTACTAACAGATATTTTGTGGGCATTAGAAACAGCAGTGGAAAAGGGATATCCTTTACTGATAATTTGTGATGACATTGACCAAGAAGTAATAAGCTCCATAATTATAAATAACTTAAATGGTGTGTTTAATGTTGTAGTAGTGAAAGCTCCAAGTTTTGGTGAATATCGTGATGCTCTGCTTCAAGACCTCAGCATCTTAACAGGTGCTGCGTTTCTCAATGAAAACTCGCTGGGTTCAGCTCAAAAAGTAATCATTCAAAAAGAACATACTACCATCATCGATGGATGTGGTCTTGATGAAGAACTTGAAACACACCTTCGCTCACTAAAACATCAATTAGATTATGCTAATCAATTGGAAAAAGGGAAAATAAAAACTCGGATTGCTAAACTGACAAGTGGAATTGCTTTAATAAAAGTAGGCGCAGCAACAGATATAGAACTTCAAGAAAAAAAGTTAAAATATGAAGATGCCTTAAATGCCACCAAATCTGCTCTTAAAGATGGAATTGTTGAAGGTGCTGGGAAGGTCTTTTATCTCATAGGTAAGAGGCTAGACAACCTACATATTAATTCTGATTATCAAGATGCTAAAGCAATTATGTCAGTGACTTTAAAAGCACCCTTTCATCAAATTGTTGAAAATGGTGGTTATCATCTGGATGCCATCATCCACGATCTAACTGATGAATTATGGTTTGATGCCTTGACCGGTGAAAAATGTTTGCTGAGGGATCGAGGAATCATCGACCCAGTTCAAGTCCTCAAAACATCTTTAATGAATGCGGTTAGCATTGCTTCAATGTTTTTAACTACCGAATGCGCAATAATCCTTAAAAATATAGATAAAACCATAGATAAAACAATCAATGAGGAGAATCTGCTATAATGAATTATGTCGTTGATATTTTAGTTGTTATCTTTTTACTTTTCATCGTTCTATATGCCTTGAAACAAAGGACTTCTAAATATTTGGTAGTCTTTATCACCTACTTTTTACCGATGGTTGTGGTGTTTCTTTTGGGGAGCCCACTATACCTTAATTGGATAAGTAAGTCTTCGGTTAGTTCAAAGTTTCAAGATATATTTGCGAGTAGTTATTATTTAAGTGGTTATATAACAACTGAAATAATCTTCTATATAATTTTAGTTATTGTTTTAAAGTTTACTGTTTATCTTTTTAAAAAAACAAGTTTAATTGCTGATGTAACAAAAGCAAAGAAAAAGAAAATATATGTCAATTTAATATTGGCATTAATTCTGGGATATTTTTATGCCGCCGTCTTAGTCGGGGCATTATATCCACTTGGGTTAACGAGTGAAAATACTCTTCTAGAAAATATATATCAAAATACAATCTTAATTGACCTCAATGAAACAAATCAGTTAAATCAATACATCCAAGTCTATGAGTCGATTGTAGAGATTAAAGAGATCTTAGCCTTAGATGAAGATGATCCAAACTTTATCAAAATCGTAAGTGAATATGCGAAAGACCAAGGTCCCAGACTTCAAAGACGTGTCCAAGTCTTCTTGGAAGCATGTGAGGGATCTAGTGGGTCACCATTAAACTATTTTGTTGAACAAAAGATTATTAAACCATACTCAAAATTTATCGTAAAAAAACAAGTAGTACGCAATGTGATCAGTGAACGGGTTATTGAAGATGATTTGTTTAGCGAAATCATTTTTAAAAACTGGGTTCAAAAATATCAGATTGATTTAAGGAATATCAGTGACAATGATCAAAGCAATTTAGATAGCGCCCTTCAGAAGTTAAAACTAACTAAGGAGGCAGCTGAAAAACTAGGAGCGTATTGGAAGTAACGAGGTGAGCTTATGGATCGTGAAATCGATTTAACCCAAATAAGTAAGTTTTCTCAAAAAGTTAAAAAGTCAGTAATTGTCGATAAAGAGATAATTGCTGATGAAGTGATGGTTGATAAGGTCCATCAATTTAGTGAGGAGAAATATGATCAAATCACCCAAACCCTCAAAGTGAATCCTTTCATGCCTAAAGAAGGAACCACTGAATTTGAGGTCATTAGTATTGATGAATACTATTTTACTTATAAAAATGAAACAATGAACCTTAGAGGGGTTATTACAAATAATAACTTAACTAAAGGGGAAAAGAAAAAAATAATCAAGTATGTCTTTAAAAATTGGATTAAAGATTATCGAAAACTCGAACGAGAATCAACCATTTCTATTAAAGAACAGTTGAGTTTGTTAGAGGATGTGAAATATAAAAGATTTTCAATTTTGTTAATCCTTTTATTTGTGATAATCTTTTTCATCAATACTTTGTTATTCTTTTCTAATAACTTACTTATTGATTCACCCATCTTCCTAAAAGCAAATATGAGAATTAATGAGACACTAACTAATAATCCTGTCTTAGAAAAGTTAACTGCTGTTATGTTGGTCTTGAACTTTTTGATGATTGCTTTTGGGATTTATCACAATAAGGTGTTAAAAGAATACCGTAAGCAATATTTGCTTTCCAAACAAAATGTTAATGAACTGTATACCAATATGAAAAGAGCTTTTTTGGGGAAAGCCCGAAAAGCACGCCGTTATTACTTAAGAGCTTATAAGAAGAAAAACTATAAGCCTTATCCGATTAAAAAAATTGATTTAGAAGAATATAGTATTGATAATGTCTTAAAATATGCACAGGTAGCAACCATTCACACTGCTCATTTTAAGAAAATATCAAGTCGTTTTAAAGGGGTTCGCATGGCACTTCTATGGGGAGGAAGTGGCATGATAATAGCATATTATATCTATCTGATGATTTCAATCTTTCTATAAGGAGGGGCCAAGATGGAAAATTCAAACTTAAACCGTCAAAGGGAATTAGAAGAAGCGCTAGCCCGAAAGGAACAAGAACTAAAGAAACTAGAAACTCGGGTTAATGAATTAGAAAGTAAGTTGTTAAATAAGGGGGCAAATACTGACGACTTACTAAAGTATTATCTTAACAAATATGATAGTTACTATGATGAAATAATTCAACTATGCGAAGAAGAGCGGGCACAAAGCAAAAAGAAATTAGAAAAAGAAATTGAAGAATTACAAAAAGCAAAAAGCGAAGCAGAGAACTTACTTAAGAAAAACGAAGTTCATCAACAAAACATTGAAAAATTAACTAACCAAAATACAGAAGTTAAAAATAAGATTACTGCTGCTATGGATCAGAAAAATCAAGCGGTTGATGAGTTTTTAAAAGATATTAATCAAATGAATTTTGAGACTGATCAGATGTATCTAAATGTGCTTTCTCAGTTTAATGATGCTATTAATAGTCGAATAAGTTTTGATGAATTATTTGAACATTTAGACCTTTACCAAACTTATTTAGAAACAAAAGGTTTTGACAAGGCACAGGAAATCAAAAAGTGTCATGAGAAATTAAAGGAAAGTCAGACCGAAATTGATCAAGAAATTGAAAAGCTAGAGGACAAACTAGAAAGTCTAAAAGTTCAGATTGAACAAGAAAAAACCCAACTAATTGATACTAATATTTTTGATATCGAAGATCAGTTGTTTAATAAACAGTCAACCTATCAAGATTTTGATAAGCAGAGTGATAAAATATGTAATAAGTTTGCTGGTCTTAAAAATAGACATCACAATAATTTTAAGGATGTTTTATATAAGTTAAAGTTATACAACTACGCCCCAGCAGAAATAGGCCGTGAGTTTGAGAAACTACTTGACTTGTTTGTTCAAGAACTCAATATGGTTGATGGTGATGATTATGAATTGCGTCAGCGTGAGATAGCGTCATTGAAAGAACGGATTGATCAAATCGAAAAAGAAAAAGTGGAGCTTCCAGCGCTTGAAGAAGAACTCAAAGAACTTCAGAGCACCTATAGTAAAGCCCATGCTGAGATTACAGAAATGGAACGCTATATCGCCAAATGTAATCCGTTAATTGAACCATCATCAAGATATTATGAGTGGTATGTATCGTTAAAAGCGTTACAGGATAAGATGAATAGACTGGCTGAAGAAAAAGAAGAACAAACAAATTATATTAAAGAATTATATCGCGAACGAAAAAAACTTGTTTATGATCCGTTTGCTAAGGATAGTTTAAAAAGCTTAGATGAAAAGATTTTATCTGAAGAGGCTAAACTACAGACAATTATGACCTCAATTGATGATACGATGACTGTTTGGAAGACGATTGATAACAATCCTGAACAAGCTCGTTTTAAGAGTATCATTAATCAGAAAACAAAATTTGAGGATCGTTTGCCTGTCCTTTATCAAAGCCTCAATGAGTTAAAACAAGTTATTGATGAAAAATATAATAAAGTTACCGAAATTAAAGAAAGAGTGGTAACTTTAGATCGATTATATGAGGAGATAGGAAATTTAGAAAATGAAGATAATAATTGACCAACAAATTAAAGCGTTAGTTCCCGAATTTAATATTATAGCTCATGAAATGGATGTCGTGGTTACCAAGACTGAAGCAGTTCAAGAACTGATTAAGGAAACCGAAAAAGAGTTACAAGTAAAATATACGATTGAAGATGTCATCCATATCCCTACTATCAAAGAAGGTCGGGATGGCTATAAAAAGTTTGGGAAAGACCCAAGTCGATATCGGTTGGCAGTTGAGTCACTGTATCGACGGATTGTGAAAAACTATAATTTGTACTCAATTAATGACGTCGTTGATATTGGTAATATCTTATCGATTCGAACAATGAGAAGTACTGCCATCCTTGATTATAATCAAATCATGGGTGACGTCTTAGTGCGACTGGGCACTGCCGATGATGACTATGAAGGAATCAACCGGGGAAAAATTAATGTGGAAAACATTCCTGTTTATGTTGATGATCTAGGTCCTTTTGGTAGTACCACCAGTGACACCATCAGAACTAGTATTACTGATGAGACAACTAAAATCTTAGTGTTAATAATTTGCTTTAGTAATGAAAATATCGAATCAAATATTAATGAAATGACTGAATTATACACAAAATATTGTAATGCACAAAATATTAGACGGATAGAAGTCAAAAGCGAGGAATAGAAAATGATTGAAACTTCAAACTTTATTAAGACAATTGTAAAAAATGATCTTGAGTCAGGAAAGGTAGAAAAAGTAATTACTCGTTTTCCACCTGAGCCCAATGCTTACCTCCATATTGGACATGCTAGGGCGATAATCAATAATTTTGAAATAGCTAAAGAGTTTAATGGTTATACCAACTTAAGATATGATGATACCAATCCAGCTCAAGAAGATGTGGAATTTGTCGAAGCAATTGAGCGAGATATTAGATGGCTAGGTTATGAACCAAAGAATATCTTTCATGGTTCTGACTATTTTGAAAAGACATATGAAAAGGCTGTATTACTAATTAAAAAAGGATTGGCTTACGTTGATGATTTAAGTCAAGAAGAAATTAGTAAATACCGCGGAACTTTAACAGAACCGGGCAAGAACTCACCTTACCGTGATCGTAGTGTTGAAGAAAATTTAAGGCTTTTTGAAGCAATGCGAAATGGTGAATTCAAAGAAGGGGAAAAAGTTCTTCGTGCTAAAATTGATATGGCCAGCCCAAATATGAATATGCGCGATCCAGTCTTATATCGTATTATGTACATCAGTCACCACCAAACAAAAGACAAGTGGTGTATATATCCGATGTATGACTTAGCTCATCCATTACAAGATGCCTTCGAAGGAATTACTCATTCTCTTTGTAGTTTGGAATATGAAGATCACCGCCCACTTTATGATTGGGTAGTCGAACATTGTGAGACTGAACATAAGCCACAACAAATCGAATTTGGTCGCTTAAGTATTACTAATACGATTATGAGTAAACGCTACTTAAGAAAATTAGTTACTGAAAATCATGTTAAAGGTTATGATGATCCACGCATGCCAACTTTAGTTGGACTTAGACGTCGTGGCTTTACTCCTGAATCCATCAAAGCATTTATTTTATCAACAGGTTTATCAAAAACTAATTCAGTGGTAGATTATGCGATGCTTGAGCATTTCTTAAGAGAAGACCTTAAACTAAAGGCAGAACGCCGTATGGCGGTACTTGATCCACTAAAAGTAGTAATTACAAATTATCCAGAAGGACAAATTGAATATTTAGACGCTGAAAACAATTCGGAAAATAGAGAATTGGGTACACGTAAAATTGCTTTCTCAAGAAATATTTATATCGAACGAGAAGACTTCTTACCAGAAAAACCAAATAAACATTGGAAACGTCTTTCTAAAGATATTGAAGTTCGTTTATACAATGCTTACTTTATTAAATGTACCGAAGTCTTTTATGATGAAAATGGAGAAATTACTCACATTCATGCTACTTATGATCCGGAAACTAAGAGTGGTAGTGGCTTCAATGCCAGAAAGCCTAATGGAACTATTCACTTTGTTGAATGTTCAACCGCAGTTCCGGCGACATTCAACTTATTTGAACCATTAATTTTAGGTGATGACATTACTCCAGAAAACTTCATCGAAAACCTTAATCCAAACTCATGGAGTGTTCAAAAAGGTTTTGTGGAAGCAAGCTTAGCTAAGGTTAAACCAGAAGAAAGATTCCAATTTTTACGAAATGGTTATTATATTTGTGATAATGATTCAACTGAAAATAATTTAATTTTTAATCGGACTGTTGGTTTAAAGTCTTCCTTTAAGGTGTAGGTGCAAGATGGTTAACGAAAATATCTTAGCCGGCCTTAATCCGCAACAAATTGAAGCGGTTACTCATAAAGATGGACCGATTATGGTGTTTGCGGGGGCGGGTACCGGCAAAACTAAAACCTTAACTTCTCGAGTTGCTTATTTGATTAAAAATGAAGGTATTAATCCTTGGAACATCTTAGCGATAACCTTCACTAAGAAAGCAACCAAAGAGATGAAAGACCGATTAGAAAAAATGCTAGGGTTTTCATCTAACCTAAATATCGATACAATTCATGCGATGTGTGCCAAGATTTTACGGAGGCATATTGATCGTTTAGGATATAGTCGATCCTTCATTATCATTGATGAAGATGAATCATTAAAAATTATTAATCAAATCTATAAAGATAAAAATATTGATCGAAAAAGATTAACTCCAAAAACTTCTCTAAATATGATAGGGGCTTTTAAAAACAATCAAAGTGAGTTAATTGGTCAAGTAAAAGATATTTATGATTGGTATCAAGAAGAATTACAATTTCAAAATTTAGTTGATTTTGATGATTTACTTATCTTAACGGAAAAACTCTTTGTTGAGCATCCAGATGTGCTAAAGTATTATCAAGATCGTTTCCACTATATCTTAGTTGATGAATTTCAAGATACCAATGTAGTTCAATACAATATTATTAAAATGCTAGCAAGTGACTCACGTAACTTATTTGTGGTGGGCGATGATGACCAAAGTATTTATCGTTTTCGGGGTGCTACGGTTGAAAATATGTTTCAATTTGAAAAAGACTTTCCGGAAAGAAAAAAGGTCGTGTTAGAACAAAACTATCGCTCATCTAATACGATTCTAAAAGGCGCCAATCGATTAATCAATAATAACCAAAAGCGTCAAACTAAAGAATTGTATAGTAGCATTGAAGGTCAAGTAAGTGATGTTGTTTATGTTGATAACTATAATCAAGATGAAGAAGCACGGTATGTTGCTGGAGAAATTAAGCGATTAGTTAAATCAGGTTATCAATATGAAGATATTGCTGTCCTATATCGAACCAACGTTATAAGTCGCATCTTTGAGCTTTGTTTCATTGAAGAACGTATTCCTTATCATCTTTATGGAGGGTTCTCCTACTTAAAGCGCAAAGAAATCAAAGATATCATTAGTTATTTTGGTTTTATTATTGATCCAACTAGTGTCTATCACTTCAGTCGAATCATTAATCAACCAAGTCGTGGTATTGGTGAAAAGACAGTAAATAAAATAGTTGAACATGCCAAGAAAAACTTTATAAATATTTTTGATGCGATTGTTGATTTACAAGATACTTTCCCTCAAGGGAAAAAAGAAGAACTCTTTAATTTCAAAAGTATGATTGAAGACTTCCAAGTTAAAATTGAAGAAATGACTCTTCCTGAGTTCTTTGATTATATGCTTGAAACCAGTGGTTATTTAGCAGTCTTAATCAGTGAAGATCAAGCTGAAGTAAACCGAGTAGAAAATGTTAAGGAGTTTAAATCAATCTTAGTCCAAATTGATGAAGAATATGATGGGTATAGTCAGACTGAAAAAATAAAGTTTGGCTTTGATGAGTTAATCTTAAGTGATACCAATCAGGTTGACGAAGATAAGAAAAATCAAAAAGGGGTTGTCTTATCAACCGTCCATTCCGTCAAAGGACTAGAATTTAAAGTTGTTTTTGTGGTAGCCTTAGAAGAAGGAATTTTCCCTAATCATCTATCGTCTACTGAACCAGAAGAATTAGAAGAAGAACGTCGGGTTGCTTATGTTGCTTTTACCCGTGCTAAAGAAAAAATATACTTATCTTGTGCTTATAGACGTTTAATCTATGGGCGCTATCTAAACAATAAAAAATCACGCTTCTTCTTAGAATATATCGGCACCATTGATGAAACACCAAAGGTGACTGAAAGACCGGATGAAAAAGAAGAAACTGAGGCAACTGATAATCAACAATTAAAAATTGGTGATCAAGTTGTTCATAAAAACTTTGGTGATGGGATAGTTATTGCTACTGATCCAATGTTTGTTCAAGTTATCTTTTTAAGTGATAAAAAATCAAGAAAATTACTTGCTGGTCATCCAGCCTTAAGAAAAAAGTAATAGGGGATGATATTATTAGAGGCGCATTATTGATCCATGGATATTTAAGTGATCCCGAAGACTTTGGTCAATTACCAAAGGCAATGGAACATTTATATGATGAAATATCAATGCCGCTCTTACCAGGACATGGCCCGAATGCTGATATTCATGACTTTACAATGGAGAAAACTATTGAACTAGTTAAAGAAAAATACATGGAACTAGCTTCAAGATGCGATCAGATTGATGTGTTTGGGATGTCAATGGGAGGGGCACTTGCTACTTGGGTGGCCGGTAATAATCCGGTTAACAAGTTGGTACTACTGGCTCCAGCGAACCACTACTTTAGCCCAAAGTTTGGCTTTAGACGGGTGAAATATCTTTTCCAAGCAACTAAAGAAACTAGAGCAGAAGAAAAGAAAGAAAATCCAAAGGTTCGTGTTATACCTCATTTTGTTGATGTCTTTAAGAAAATGCTCAAAAATGATACGACAGCTTTTAAATATGCCATGAGCATTTATAAAGATCGATTGAATTTTGGTTCTTTTAGAACATTGAGAAAAGTTGTAAGATATTGTAATGATAATCTTCAAAAGATTAGTTGCCCTACTTTGATCTTATGGGGATATCTAGATGAGTTAGTCCCTTTAAGGTCAGTAGAATATTGTCTTGAGTGTTGCACCAATGAAAATAAGGAATTAGTGATAATTCCTGGAGTTGGTCATATGATGCTCAGGGCTGAAAATATGGAAAAGGCAATTGAAAAAATTGTTGCCTTCTTGGAGGAAAACGATGGATGTCAAAAAACGAATGACTGAACTAGTTAACTTACTCAATCAATATAATTATGAATATTATATTTTAGATGCTCCAACGGTTAGTGATATCGAATATGATAGTTTACTTCGAGAATTAGAGCAACTAGAAAAAGAATATCCCAATGAAGTATTAGATAATTCTCCGACTAGAAGAGTTGGAGATTATTTACGAATGGACCTTGAAGAAGTCCATCATAGCGCTCCAATGTTATCACTCGCTAATGCATTTAGTTTTAATGAGTTAATCGAGTTTGATCAAAGAGTTAAAAAAGTAGCCCAGAATGCTACTTATGTTTGTGAATTAAAAATTGATGGTTTAGCTAGTACGGTTCATTATGATCAAGGCTTACTTACGCTTGGTGCCACTAGGGGCAATGGAGTAACCGGTGAAAATGTCACCAAAAACATGTTAACCATAAAAAAATTACCTAAAGTTCTTACTGAACATGTCAGCCTTGAGGTTCGTGGTGAAGTCTTTATGGACTACGCTACCTTTAATGAAATTAATGAAGAACGAGCTAAAAATAATGAACCACTCTTCGCCAATCCCAGAAACTCTGCGGGGGGAAGTTTGCGTCAATTAGACCCCGAGGTTACAAGGAAACGAAATTTAAATCATTTTGCTTATTCGATTGTTAGCCCAAGCAATTATAATCTTCATACTCATATGGAAATATTAGAATACTTAAAAGTTTTAGGCTTTAATGTTAATCCACACTACCGTCACTGTCAAACGATTGATGAAGTAATTGATTACATCAATGAACTTGATCAGTTAAGGAAAGAAATAGGCTATCCGACTGATGGTATTGTCGTTAAAGTAAATGAATTAGACCTTTATGATTTAATTGGGACAACGGTTAAAAGTCCTAAATATATGATTGCATATAAATTTCCTGCTGAAGAAGTGACAACCAAACTTCGGGATATCGTCTTTACTGTAGGACGAACAGGCATGATTACGCCTAATGCTATCTTAGACCCAGTCATTATCGCGCAAACGACTGTTTCCAAAGCAACCTTAAATAATGAAGACTTTATCAAAAAACGAGACATTCGGATTGGTGATTATGTAGTTGTGAGAAAAGCTGGTGAAATCATTCCTGAGGTTGTTTCCGTTGATTTGTCAAGAAGAAGCCCAGATGCTAAACCTTTTGAAATGATTACCAAGTGTCCTGCTTGTGGATCACAAATCGTGAAAAATGATGGTGAAGCTGAACATTATTGCTTAAATGAAAATTGTGAAGGTCGTAAACTAGAAGCAATAATTCACTTTGCGAGTAGGGAAACGATGGATATTGAAGGTTTAGGAGAAAAACAAATTGAACTCCTTTATCAAAAAGGTTTCCTAAAAGATATTAGTGATATCTATCTTTTGAAAAACTATCAAAGTGAATTACTTGAATTAGAACGCTTTGGGCCAAAAAAGGTTGAAAACTTGCTTAATGCTATTGAGAAAAGTAAAGATAACCCACTTGATAAATTTATCTTTGGATTAGGAATTCGATATGTAGGAAGTAAGATTGCGAAAATCTTAAGTTCAATTTATGAAACAATTACTGAACTGTCAAAAACTACTTATGATGAACTAATTCAAATTGAAGGAATTGGTGAGGTTATTGCCCGCAGCATTATCGAGTTTTTTGAAAACCAACAAAATCTTGAATTGATTGAAAAACTAATTCAGTATGGAGTCAATCCTAAAGGAACAGTTAAAACAGAAACTGCACCAGTGAATTACTTTAATGGAAAAACTGTTGTACTAACCGGAAAACTAACTCGTTTTAGTCGAGACGAGGCTTCCGAACTAATTGAAAAACTTGGCGGTAAAACTACTTCATCCGTCAGCAAGAAAACATCCTTGGTGATTGCTGGGGAAGATGCTGGCAGTAAACTTACCAAAGCCAATGAACTTGGAATAGAAGTAATTGATGAAAATACTTTTCTTCAATTAGTAGAACCTTATATGGATAAATAATATTCATAATAAAGAATCCGATTGTTCACTTAATCGGATTTTTTTATTTGGGAAATATATAATTTTGATGTTTTATTAAAGATAGGATGGGGATTATATGGTATAATAAATAAATGAGGTGATTTTATGGCTGATGATAAAATTATTATAAAAGGGGCTCGAGAGAATAATTTAAAGAATATTGATCTTGAACTACCTAGAGGAAAATTCATCGTTATGACGGGCCTATCGGGCTCAGGCAAAACATCATTAGCTTTTGATACCATTTATGCTGAAGGGCAAAGACGCTATGTGGAAAGCTTATCGGCCTATGCTCGGATGTTTTTAGATAATGTTGATAAACCTGATGTTGATTTAATAGAAGGTTTGTCACCAGCAATTTCTATTGATCAAAAGACTACCAATCGAAATCCTCGATCAACAGTGGGAACTGTTACTGAAATATATGATTATTTAAGATTGTTATATGCTCGAATTGGACATCCAGTTTGTCCGACTCATGGTGTTGAAATATCAAGTCAAACTATTGAACAAATGGTAGACCGGATTTTTAACTATCCGCTTGAATCAAAAGTGGTTATATTAGCACCGGTTGCTGAGAACAGAAAAGGAACTTTTGAGAAGACTTTTGAAATATTAAGAAAAGATGGTTATTCAAAAGTTATGGTTGATGGCGAGATGCTTGATTTGAGTGAAGAGATCAAATTACAAAAAAATCTTAAGCATAATATTCTAGTTGTCATTGACCGTTTCCGTTTACGTGAAGATATTCGTTCTAGGCTTTACGAATCAATTGAAACCGGATTACAATTATCTGATGGTAAAATATATGTAGAAATTGAGGATGAAAGGCTTCTCTTTAGTGAAAAGTTTAGTTGTCCTCATTGCGATTTTACTGTCAGTAAGTTAGAACCTGCGATGTTTTCTTTTAACTCCCCTCTGGGAGCTTGTCCAGAGTGTAAAGGTTTAGGGTTCTTAAGTGCTGTCAGTGAAGACTTACTAGTTCCTGATGATAATTTATGTATCGCTGAGGGGGCTATTCGTTATTTAAAAAATATTATCTTTACCGATAATATTGAATGGCAAATGTATCGAACATTGTTTGAGTATTATAATATTGATTTATATACGCCTTATAAACTTTTATCTGATGAAGAAAAGAAGATAATAATGTATGGTTCATTAGAGCCAATTGATTATCAGATTACATCGTCTGGTGGCGTAACTTTCAAAAGAAATAAACCAATTGAAGGAGTAGCTTCCTTAATTCAAAGACGTTATTATGAGACTAATTCTTCAATGTCAAAAGATTATTATAGTTCCTTCATGAAAGACGTTACTTGTTCAGTTTGTGAAGGAAAGCGATTATCTAGAGAAAGTTTAAGTGTTCAAATAAATGGTAAAAATATTATTGATTTTACCGAAATGTCAATTACCCAAGCATCAGACTTTATTAACAATTTAACGTTATCACCATTAGAAGCACAAATAAGTAGATTAATTGTTAAAGAAATAAAAGAACGATTACAATTCTTAAAGAATGTCGGATTGGATTATTTAACCCTCTCCCGCTCTGCAGCAACCCTTTCGGGTGGTGAGGCTCAAAGGATACGATTAGCTACCCAAATTGGTTCGAGTTTGACTGGGGTACTCTATGTCCTTGATGAACCATCAATTGGCCTTCATCAATCAGATAACAGTAAACTTATCAAAACCTTAAAACAAATGAGAGACCTAGGTAATACCGTTATTGTTGTTGAGCATGATGAAGAGACGATGATGGAAAGTGATTATTTAGTTGATATTGGACCAGGTGCTGGTGTCCATGGTGGTTATGTGGTAGCCGCTGGGACTCCAAGTGAAGTAATGCAAGCCGAAAACTCTATCACTGGTGATTATCTTTCTGGACGAAAGAAAATCGAAGTGCCAAAGGTACGCCGTGAGGGTAATGGCTTATCACTAAAATTGGTTAATTGTCGGGCCAATAATTTAAAAAATATTGATGTAGAAATTCCATTACAAAAGCTAACGGTTGTTACTGGGGTAAGTGGTAGTGGTAAATCAACCTTAGTTAATGATATCTTATATAATGGTTTAGCTAAAAGACTTTATAAATCCAAAGGTGAGGTTGGGGCTCATGATGAGATTATTGGTAGGGAGTTTATCGAACACCTAGTGAATGTTGACCAAGCACCAATTGGTAGGACTCCACGTTCCAATCCAGCCACTTATACCGGAGTGTTTGATCATATCAGAGATTTGTTTGCTGAGACGATTGAGGCTAAAAAACGAGGCTATACTAAAGGTCGTTTCTCCTTCAATGTTAAAGGTGGAAGATGTGAGTCATGTCGCGGTGATGGTATTATCCGCATAGCAATGCACTTTTTACCAGATGTATATGTGCCTTGTGATGCATGTAAAGGTAAACGATATAATCGTGAGACCTTGGAAGTTAAATATCGAGGGTTAACAATATCTGATGTTTTAAATCTAACAGTTGAAGAAGCTTGTGAATTCTTCGAAAATATTCCGAGTATTTATAACAAACTAAAAACTTTGAATGATGTTGGTTTAAGTTATATTAAACTTGGTCAAAGTTCCACAACTCTATCTGGTGGTGAAGCTCAAAGGGTGAAACTAGCCAGTGAACTTCATAAACGGGTAACCGAAGCGTCCCTCTTCATCTTTGATGAACCAACGACTGGACTTCATACCGAAGACATCAAGAAACTTCTGGCTGTGATCAATCGCATTGTCGATATGGGGGCAACTGTAGTAATTATTGAGCATAATTTAGATGTTATTAAATCAGCTGACCACATTATTGACCTTGGACCACGTGGTGGTGACTTTGGCGGTGAGGTTATTTGTGTCGGCACACCAGAAGAAGTAAGCCAATGTGAAGCATCATTGACGGGACAATATTTAAAAAAAGTTTTATAAATAAATTATTAATTTAATAGTATTTTACATAAGATAATATTAATAGCCTAATCAAAAATTTGGCTTTTATAATTAACGATATGATATAATAGGGTTATAAATATGAAAAAAATACTATTAAAAAGTTTGGGTTATGGATTTTTATATTTGGTAGTCTTACTACTTTTATTACAAATACAGGGTAACTTTGTTATCCTTACCCCTTTTACTAGTGTTATCTTTAGTGCGATAATTGTAATTAATATCTATGCATTCATTAATTATTCGATAAGTAAAAGTACCGATAATTTAATACTATTGTTATTTGCTTATTTATCATTAGTGCTTGGGGTGCTGTTTTTAAGAAATCCTGCCCTAGAATTTCAATATACATTAAAGTGGTATTTGCCGAAGTGGTTTAAGTATCTTTTTACCAATCGAATAGTCTTTCTTAATGTAATTGGTAACATTTTGTTATTTGTACCACTTGGACTAATCGTTAGATTACTGTATAAGACTTTATGGCGATACCTCTTATGTTTAATCGCAATCTTTCTTTTTGAAGGTATTCAATTTATAACGAAATTGGGGGTATTCGATTTAACCGATGTCATTTTAAATTATCTTGGCATTTTAATCGGATTTGCCCTTTATCATATTAGAAAGGGGGTTTCTTATGAAAAAGTATAGAAGAGATCCTATCGATGATGAGTTAGTTGAAATCGAAACTGAAGAAGAAAATGATGAATCAACCGATGAAGAGTTATTTGATCCCGAACAACTAGATTTTGATTCACTAGAAGATTTGATGAAACAATTTGAAAAACCCTCTGGTGATAATCAACGTCCAAAAAACGTCAAGGTGATCAATTTCCCTCAACGATTATCAAATAATATTTATTTAAATAGTTTATATGTCATGTTGATTAATATCGTGATTATCTTTTCTTTCCTTGGTTATACCAAGGTCGTCTACTATCAATCGATTCTTGATGTCTTATTGTACGCACTAATTTTTAGTGTGGTTGAAATATTTATCAAAGAAGTTACTTATTATTATTTTCCAATGATCATTTTTAAGTCACTCGGTTCCATTCTCTTAGCAATGACCGTCCTTTCGTTTTTGGTGGCCGATGTCGCCCTAAAAAATATTACCTTTATTTCAACGAGTGCATTAGTGTTTTTTATTGTGGTCTTCTTAGTCATTAGATCAACAATAACAAACATAATCGCCAGCAAAAGAATAGAAAAATTAATATTTGGGAGGAAGAAATGATAATGTCTGAAGGAAAAATGTCTCTATTTGATCTAAAAAATGAATTAGGATTTGAAGTAATTTGGGGAAACGAGTATCTTAATCGTACTGTTTCTCGCGCAATGACTTCTCGACCAGGTGTTGAACTCTACTCAGATTATTTCAATTATTATGAATATGAGCGGATTCAAATCATCGGTAGTAAAGAATTAGCATTATTTAATATGCTTGAAAATGAAGATAAAATAGCAAGAACGGAAAAACTATTTAGCTTTAATCCACCAGCGTTTATCTTTTCAAAAAATGTTGATGCTCCAAAAGAATTTATTCAAGCAGCAATCAAGTTTAGAATTCCAATTTTTAAGAGTCACTTTACCACATCAATCTTAATCAGCAATATTACTGCCGTATTAAATGAAGGTTTAGCGGAACGTAAAAGTGTCCATGGCGTCATGCTTGACGTTAATGGAGTTGGGGTAATTATTACTGGTAAGAGTGGAATCGGTAAAAGTGAAACTGCTCTTGAACTAATTAAAAGGGGACATTTATTGATTGCTGATGACCGAGTTGATATTTATCAAAAGGAACCAGGTACAATCATTGGTGAAGCACCAAAAGTAACTGAAAAGTTAATGGAGATTAGAGGTATTGGAATCGTTAATGTTGTTGATCTTTTTGGCGTTGGCTCCTTCAGAGATAAAAAGAGATTAATGATGGTAGCCGAATTTGTGAAATGGGAAGATGCTAAAACAACGGATCGAATTGGACTCCGAACAGAAACAATCAAGTACTTTGATACTGAACTTCCTAAAATCACTATTCCGGTTCAACCGGGACGTAACATGACAACACTCGTTGAAGTAGCCGCATTAAATTGGCGGTTAAAATCAATGGGTATCAATGCTGCTGAAGCTTTTGCTAAGAGAATCTCAGAATTAGTTGAGGGAGGAAAGAAATAATGTTTTTAGTTGATTATCCATTACAAAATTGGGCCTTTGAAATTTTCGGGCAAAGAATATATTGGTATGCAATCTTTATTTTAACAGGAGCCTTACTAGCTTTTGCTTTAGGTTTCCACTTCGGCAAAAAGACAGGTATTTCCTTTGATACTGCTTTTGAAGGGTTTACTTGGGGGTTAATAGTTGGTGTACTTGGTGCTCGAATCTATTATGTCTTATTTGACCCTAATGGTAGTATTTCTACCATCTGGGAGTTTTTCAATATTAGAGGTGGTGGCTTAGCCATCCATGGGGCCGTAATTGCGACTGCTATTTATGCACCACTTTACTGTAAGTTGAAAAAGATTAATATCTTAGTAGTTATAGAATGTGTTGCGCCAGGCTTCTTACTTGCGCAAGCAGTTGGGCGTTGGGGTAACTTCTTTAATCAAGAAGCTCATGGTGGACTAGTTCCTGGAGCTACCCTAGCTGAACAAAGAGCATACTTAGAAGGTCTGCACCTTCCAGAATTTATTATAAATCAGATGTTGATTCAAGGTGGTAGTAGTACGGCACCGGTAACTGGTTATTATCATCCAACTTTCTTATATGAATCGCTGTTAAATATTTTAGGTCTAATCATTTATATGGTTGCTCGAAGATTTATTAAGAAACTTTACCTTGGTGATTCAGTTGCCTTCTATCTAGTGTGGTATGGTGGAGTTCGTTTCTTTATTGAAGGAATGAGAACTGACCCACTTTATATTGGTGATATTAAAGTTGCTCGTCTTATTTCAATTCTCTTTATCATTGTTGGTGTTGCGATTTTTGTTTTAAGAAGAGTCTTTAAGTTTGCTTTAATTTCTAACTACGATACATTTTATAAAGCACGGGATATAGAAGTGAGTAATTCATAATGCAGTACAATACGATTATTTTTGATTGTGACGGAACTTTATTAAACACCTATGATTTAATCGCGCATACTGTAGTTAAGACCTTTGAGGAATGTTTTCCTAATATAAAACTTTCTGATGAAGAAGTAGATGCATTTTTCGGACCGCTTCTTGAAGATAGTTTTGCTAAGTATACTAGTGATGAAGAACTGTTTAATAAAGCTATTGATACTTATCATAAATACAATTTACAGTTACACTCCGAGTATGTATATGCATACCCTAATGTTAAAGAGGTCTTAAAAACTCTAAAAGAAAAGAATTATAATTTAGTGATTGTTTCCAATAAACTAACCGCTACCATTAAATATGGTTTAGAAATAGCGGGAATTAATCAGTTTATTGATAAGATTATTGGGAGTGATATCATGAAGGCTCCTAAGCCTGATCCAGATGGCATCAAGCAGGCCTTAAATGGTATTGAAAATCCCCAAGCACTTATGGTTGGTGATACTGCCTTTGATATTTTAGCAGCAAAAAATGCTGGAATACAAAGTGTGGGCGTTACTTGGTGCCAAACCAAAAGAGCAGATTTTGAAAAAATTGGTGCCGATCATATCATTGATGATATGATGGAATTATTGAATATATTGGAGTGATAAAAATGATCTATGATGTTTTGATTGTCGGGGCTGGGCCAGCGGGAATGACCGCTGCTATCTATGCTAGCCGTGGCAATTTAAAAGTAGGTTTAATTGAAAGAAATGTTCCTGGTGGTCAAATCGTTTATACCCAAGTAGTAGAGAACTATCCTGGATTTAAATCAATCAATGGGGTAGACCTAGCTATGGTGATGATGGAACAAACGGCAGAAAAAGATGTTGACTTTATTTATGAAGATGTAACAAGCATTAAGAAAGAAGATAATCTTTTCACAGTGACCACTAATGAAAATGAATATAAGGCAAAGGCTGTTATCATTGCTACAGGTCAAGCTAATCGAAAGTTATCAGTTCCTGGTGAGAACCGCCTGATCGGTAGAGGAATTAGTTTTTGTGCCCTATGTGATGGTTCCCTTTACAAAGATAAAGACGTCTTAGTCGTTGGTGGCGGTAACTCCGCAGTTGAAGAAAGTTTATATTTAGCTGGTGTTTGTAAGAGTGTAACAATCGTTCATCAACGTGATGAATTCCGAGCAGACCCAGAAGCAGTGGATAAAATTAAAGATAAAGATAATGTACATATTATTTTAGATAGTACAGTTCAACGCTTTATGGGTACAGATAAACTTGAAGCAGTGGAAATTGTTAATCTAAAAACAGGTGATGTACAAGAAATGAAATTTTCCGCAGCCTTCTTATATGCTGGTCACTTACCAGCAACCAGCTTCTTAAAAGACTTGGGTATTTTAGATGAACGTGGATATATCATTACTGATCAAAACTTAATGACAAGCATCCCGGGATTATATGCTGCTGGCGATTGTGTAATTAAAGACGTTCGTCAAATTGCGACTGCCGTTTCTGATGGATCAATTAGCGCTACTCATGCGGTTAAATATGTCCGTTCATTAAAGTAGGGATTTAAATGTCGTTTGCGAGTGAAGTAAAGAAAGAATTATTTTCAATTCCGAATCAGCCTTGTTGTGAAAAGGCCCAACTGATGGGCATCTTGAGATGCCTTTCAGAAATTGTCATTGTTAAAAACCAGATGAAAATTAAAGTGACAACCAAACTGTCTTCAGTGTTAAGACACATCGTGCCCCTTCTTCGAAAACATTATCAGGCTGAAGGAGATTTATCATATCAAGATAATCTTTCAATGGATAAAAAAAGATCATATGGAGTAATGATTTCTAGTAACGCTGATAAAGTTATCAAAGAATTATCATTACTACCATATGAAGAAGTTGATTTAAATCATCCATTATTGAAGAAAGAATGTTGTCAAACTGCTTTCATCAGAGGTAACTTTATTGCTAGGGGTTCAATTAACGATCCCAAGAAAAGCAATTATCATTTAGAGATACTTTATAAAAATGAAAGCGATGCTCTCTTAGCTATTACGATACTAGCTAAAAACTATATGAATGCACGAATATCAGAAAGAAAGAATGGCACCTTAATGTATATAAAAAAAGCCGAAGAAATTAGCAATTTCTTGGCCTTTATTGGTGCAGCAAACGGTATCTTCTATTTTGAAGATTCGCGGATTTTAAGAGACTTAAATAATTCGGTTAATCGAATTATGAATTGTGATATTGCTAACTCTAATAAGTCGCTTCAAACATGTCAATATCAGTTAGAAGCCATTAAGTATTTAGAAGATGAAGGCATCGTTGATAAATTGACGCCTAGACTAAGAGATGCCATTAATCTTCGCAAGGAATATCCCGATAGTTCATTAAAGGAATTAAGTGAATATTCTTATAATGTTTTGGGAAAAGAGATGTCTCGTTCAGGAATTAATCATTGCTTAAGAGAAATAGTTAGCATATATGAAAAAAGAAAACAACCCTTAAAAGAGTTGAATGATTAATCAGAATATTCTAAATCGCTAAAATCAAATAGGTCTCTCGGGTTGATGTTAAGCGAATAACAAATCTTTTCGATATTTTTGATGGAAATGTTTTTTTCGGCCCGTTCGATTTGTCCGACATAGGTGCGATGGAGACCTACTTCAAAAGCAAAAGCTTCTTGACTCATTCCCAAATTAGTACGTATTTGACGAATCTTTCGTCCTAAAAGTACGGGAATTGGTTCATTATTAAGAAACGTAGAATTGTTAATTGTATTCCTTTTTTCCATGTTACAAAACCTCATCCTATATAATACACTAAAAAATGGGATAAATCTACAGCCTATAAGTAGCAGGTGATATAATGATAAAAAAAATTGGGATTGATATAGTTGCGAATAAGCGGATAAAAAAGCTGCTTAAAAATGAAAAGTTTATTAAACGCATTCTGTCAGATGAGGAACTAGCGACATTTAATACTTTCACTTTGGAAAAAAGGAAGGTTGAATATTTAGCTGGAAGATTCGCCGCAAAAGAAGCTTTAGTTAAAGCAATCGGAAGTCAAGATGGAGAGTTTAATTTTAATCGCGTTAGTGTTTTGAATGATGCCGACGGGACACCAATAGTCAAACACTGTTTTGATAATTTAATAATTCATGTCTCAATTAGTCATGAAAATGAATATACGGTGTCTATGGTCATTATTGAAAAAAACTAATAAAACTTGACATATTTCGTATTTAATATTGGTATAATACTTTTAGTGCTATGCCAATATTTAAAGAACAGATAGCACTGTTGTTAAGTGCTATTTTTTTTATAGGAGAATAGATTATGTTTGAACAAAAATCAATTTTAGAGTGTCTAAAAGAGTTAGACACTAATTTAGAACAAGGATTAACGGAAAGTGAAGCCCAAAGAAGATTAGAAGAATATGGGAAAAACGCGTTAGAAACAGATGGTAAAAAGAGTATCTGGAAGATTTTCTTTTCCCAAATAAATGAGCCAATGATCTATATCTTATTAGCGGCAGCAGCTATCTCTTTGTTGCTCGGGGAGATTGCTGATGCGGTGATTATTTTAATTGTGGTGCTTTTGAATGCGATTATTGGCACCGTCCAAGAGGCCAAAGCTGAAAAAGTATTAGAATCACTTAAAAAACTATCTTCTCCAACCGCAACCGTCAAACGCGATGGCATTTTAAAAGAAATTAAAGCAGAAGATGTAGTGCCAGGTGACATTATGCATTTGGAAGCCGGACGCTATGTCAGTGCTGATTTACGTTTAGTTGAAGCAATTAACTTAAAGATTGAAGAATCTTCATTGACAGGAGAATCATTACCAGTATTGAAAAATGCTAATATGGTCCTAAAAGAAAACACACCAATTGGTGATAGGTTAAATCTGGCCTATATGTCCACCAGTGTGGTCTATGGCCGAGGTGTTGGTATTGTTTGTGGTACTGGTATGAGTACCGAGATTGGTAGGATTGCTGAACTTATAAATAAGGAAGAGGGCGAACCAACGCCATTACAAAAACGACTTGGTGACCTCGGTAAACTCTTAGGAATAGTGACTATCATAATTTCAGTGGTTCTTTTCATTCTCGCAATTATCCAAAAACGTGATCCACTAGCAATGCTAATCACAGCAATCTCGCTTGCGGTAGCGGCCATTCCGGAAGGACTACCAGCCGTTGTTACTATTGTACTAGCACTTGGGGTACAACGAATGGTAAAGGTAAATACCATTGTCAGAAAACTCCATAGTGTTGAAACCTTAGGTGCTGTAAGTGTTGTCTGTAGCGATAAAACCGGAACCCTAACTGAAAATAAGATGACGGTCACTAAAGTATACTATAATTTTAATACTCATGATGTTGAAGAACTTGATAAACAAGTATTGCTTAATGAGGCTAGTTTACTCGTAACGGGGATGGCACTTTGTAATGATGCTAGTATTGAAGGAGAAAACAGAATCGGTGATCCGACTGAAATTGCTTTAATAGATCTTGCTTATGAGTTTAAACTAAAAAAAGATGATTTGCAAAAGAAATATCCTCGGGTTGATGAAATACCTTTTGATTCAAATCGTAAGATGATGACAACTGTTCATCTTTCCAATAATAAAAGGGTCTCTTATACTAAAGGAGCCCTAGATCAAATCTTAAATAAAACAACCGGTATTAGTATTAATGGAATAATTAAGCCAATTACCGAAAAAGACATTATCCGGATTCAAGAAGCAGCTGCTTTAATGGCTAAGGGGGCCCTAAGAGTTTTGGCGTTTGCTTATAAAGAAGATGTCCAAATGGCATCAGAAGATAACTTAATCTTTGTTGGGTTTGTGGGAATGATTGACCCAGCTAGAAAAGAAGCAGCACCAGCGGTACAGTCATTAAAAGAAGCAGGGATAAAAACAGTTATGATTACTGGTGACCATAAAGATACCGCCCTAGCGATTGCTAAAGACTTAAAGATTGCCTACAGTGAAGCAGAATGTATGAGCGGTGAGGAACTCAACTTGATGACGCAAGAAGAGTTGAATAGTAAGGTTATGGATGTTTCCGTTTATGCTCGGGTTTCACCAGAACATAAAGTTATGATTGTAAAAGCCTTTAAGAGTCATGATTTGATTGTGGCGATGACGGGTGACGGAGTAAATGATGCTCCTAGTTTAAAAGCAGCAGACATTGGGATTTCCATGGGGATTACAGGAACAGACGTTGCTAAGGGAGCTTCGGATATGACCCTTAGTGATGATAACTTTGCATCAATTGAAAAGGCAGTTCGTGAAGGTCGCGGAATCTATTCCAATATAAAAAAATCAGTTTTGTTTTTGCTTTCAAGTAATTTTGGTGAAGTAGCAATTATGTTCTTAGGAATATTATTGTTCTTCCCAGTACCTCTCCTACCAATTCATATTTTATGGGTGAACTTGATTACCGACTCCTTACCTGCCCTTGCCTTAGGTGCAGATAATATTGATGATGACATTATGAAAGAAAAACCACGAAAGTCAACTGAAAATTTATTTGCGCATGGTGGTTTAAAACTTACTTTATTCTATGGTATCCTAATTGCTTTGATTTCATTTGCGATGTTCTTAAGTGTACCAATTCAAGCCCTTATAAATCAAAACCTTCCGATTACCATAACTAATCTCACTCAAATGTTTAAAGATGATCCAGACAGGTTGATTCTATCAAGAACTTTAGCCTTTTCAACTTTAGCCGTTTGTCAGTTATTCCATGCCTTTGGGATGCGAAATGTTAAGAAATCTATCTTTGACCCTAAGATTTTTGGCAAAAATAGACTAATGTTTTTTTCCTTTATTTTTGGAATGTTATTACAGGTTGCGGTGACGGAAGTGCCATTTTTAGTCACATTCTTTAAGACAAGTAGCTTGAGTATTAACTATTGGATTGTCATTTTATCAGTGGCTTTAATCCCGGTAACAATGCATGAGATTATATTTGTGTTAAATTATTATCGTGAAAAAAGAAAAAAAGTGAAAGAGTATTAAAAAAAGTCTCGAATATCGAGACTTTTATCTATCCTAGCGGGCGGCAATTCGTCTTTCGTAACGATCAGAAGTTGCTAAGGATGCAATACTTATAATTCCTGCAACCCCCACAATGGCATAGATAATTCGAGAAATAATAGTACTGTAACCATCAAATAGGAAACTAACGAGATTAAAATTAAATAATCCCACTAACCCCCAATTGAGAGCACCTATTATGACAATTACCAAAGCAATTTTTTGTAATGTGCTCATAAAATACCTCCTTAATTTCTCGTTATTATTTTGACATATTATATTAAAAATATACATTATCGCCCTTGATAAATAATTGTTTTGTTAATCATTTATAGAATAATTTTATATAATTGTCATATTATTTATTGAAAGTCAAGAGGTGGAGTATGAAAAAAATAATTCTTTCTTTTGGATTGGTTATATTTTGTGCATTAATCTTAGTGGGATGTGCCAAAGATAAAGCGATAACGCAAGCATTTCCGAAAAAGGTGCAGGAATTAGATAGTTATGTTTTAAGGGGTCGTTTAGAATCTTTCTATCCAACCGGACGTAAAGAAAGTGAAGTGACGGTGAAATACAAAAAACCGGATCTTTATCGGGTTGAGATAAAGATGTTAGGACTTGATGAGAGTCAACTCATAATTAAAAACAATGATGGGGTTTATGTTTTGATACCACGCATCAATAAAACTTTTAAGATTGATGGTAATTGGCCACTCAACTCATCGACATCTTATCTTCTCCAATCTTTAGCTAAAGATATTATCAATGATGAAAACATTAGGATAACGGAAGAAAAAGATGCTATTTATGTTGAAGTAAAAGCCCATATGTTCAATGATGCCAATCCGACTAAACAAAAAATTGTTTTTGATAAAAAAACTAAATTGCCTTCTGAGGTATTAGTTTATGATGAAAATGAAAACTTAATGCAACGACTTACCATTAATACAATTGAACTTAATCCAAGTCTAAGCAATGATGTTTTTAAAGTCAAAGTAGCTAATGATGAAGTAAGAGAAGAGTATGGCAATGAAAGCCCAACTTATTCTGATCGAACCTTTGTCTATCCAACTTATTTTCCTCCAGGAACAGCTCGTGAACAAGAAGTAATTAGCGGCGAAGGTGAAAACCTCATGGCCATTATTAAGTTCCGTGGCGAAGATGTTAGTTATAACATTATTGAAACCTATGTCAATGATCAAGAAGTTCTAACAACAACCTATGTTACGGGTGAAATTTTAAGTGTCACCAGTAATGTTGCCATCTATACTAACAATCAATTAATCTTTTATGAAAATGGTATTGAATTTACCATTGCATCAAATAATTTGGCACTTGATGAAATTCATAAAATGGCAGTCTCGATGATTGCAGCAAACGAAAAATAAATTTAAAGTTAGCCTTATTGAACGTTCTTTCAATAAGGTTTTCTTTTCTCATACATTATTAATTGAAAAACCTACGATAATATAGTATAATGTTTTATATCAAAAATTATTCGGAGGTTTTAAAGTGGCAAATAATAGTCGTAAATTTTATCAAGGAAATGCTTTTTTAATAAGTGTTATTGCACTTACAGTTATCTTTTTAGTAATTGTTATTTTTTTAATGTGGAATCCATTTAAAATTAGAAGTTATAAAGGAATGAAAGATATTGAAGCAAGAGATATCTTTACTATTGCTCAAGAAAAAGAAATTGATAACTATTATGTATTCTTTTATAAATCACAATCTAATTGTGTTGCTTGTGCCGAAGCTGAACCGTTTGTGGTTGAATATGCTGAACTAGCTAGATCAAATAAGGATGCTAAACTAAAACCTATTTTTGTAGTTGATCTTTCTGCTCCTGGAAATAAACGAGTGATTGCTGGTGAAGGCGATACATCAAATTTAAAGAATGTTACTATCTATACTGATCTTAAAGTATTATATACTCCAACCTTAATTGAAATCTCCAAAGGGAAAGTAACTAATGCCTGGGAATCAAAAATGACAGTATTGAAAGAACTAAATAATCAAATTACTAAGGTAACTAATACTGGTCTTAATCTCTTACCAGCTGAAGTGATTGATTTCAGGAGAAAAGATTATGCTTTCAATTAAAGGCGTATCTAAAAGTTTTAAAGAAGTTCAAGCAGTAAATAACATAAGTTTAGATATTGGGCCTGGACGAATCTTTGGCTTATTAGGTGCCAATGGTGCAGGTAAAACTACCCTATTTCGAATGATTTTAAACATTATTACTCCTGATGAAGGTAGTATTACCTATAATGATAAACCACTTACTATTGAAAACTCTTCATTGATTGGCTATCTACCAGAAGAAAGAAGTCTTTACCAAAGAGAAAAGGTTGGCAATCAAGTTGTCTATTTAGCCAAGATTAAAGGTCTGACCACAAAAGAGGCAGAAAAAAGACTTGACTTTTACTTAGAACGCTTTGGTATTACTGAATATAAAAATCGAAAATTAAGAGAACTTTCTAAAGGTAATCAACAAAAGGTAGCCTTAATTGTTGCTTTAATCCATGACCCTGAGATTGTAATCCTCGATGAACCTTTTAGTGGCCTTGACCCAGTCAATGCAAAATTATTTAAAGACTGGATCGTTGAGATCGCAAGAAAAGGAAAAACAATAATCTTCTCAAGTCACCGAATGGATGTCATTGAAGAACTATGTGAAGAAATGGCCCTTTTAAAAAAAGGGAAAATAGTATTAGGTGGAAGACTAAAGGAAATCAAAGAATCATACCGAAAGAAGAACATCTTTATTCAAGGTGAAAACTTAACTCTTGACCACTTTAATAACATTCCTGGCATTAACAAAGTGGAATGTGTAAATGATGAGTTTATTGTTTCTCTTGATGATAAAGAAGTCATTCCGGACCTAATAAAAGCTTTAAATGAAAAAGTAATCATCACGAAATTCATTCAAGAAGAACCAACTTTGGATGAAATCTTCATCGAAAAGATGGGTGAAAAATATGAAGGCTAAAGAATTACTGTCGGTTGTACTATATAGCTATAAGAAAAAGGTCCTCAGCAAAGGCTTCATTATTATGCACTTGGCCTTCATTGGTATCTTCTTAATTACGATGGGAATCGGAATCGCAATTGGTTTTTCCATCGGATCAAGTGGTGTGACCAAGGATTCAATTATTGTTATCATTGATGATAAAGATCATCAAGATTTGTTTAAAACGATGATTAAAGAAAATCCTAGTTTTAAAAAGTACGATATAAAAAGCAAGGCTTTTTATGATACTGCAGTTGATGAAGTCAAAAATAAAGATAAACAAGCAATAATTGAAATTATAAAAGAAGGCAGTGTTCCCACTTATAATATTATAACTAATGACTATTCAAATACTAATCTGATTAATGAAATTAAAGGTGATCTGTTACTATTCAATCAAAAACTATTCTTACTTGAGAACGATATTGATGAAGGTGAGTTTTATACACCACAGATTACCCAAGGAATCTTAGATCCAAATGCTCAAACGCAAGGTGAAGTTCAAATAGCAACCATTGTTTCAATGGCAATCATTATCTTGATATCGATTATTTGTTTCCCAGCCTTGACAGTTGTGTCCAATGATATAATATATGAAAAATCGGACCGAACAATAGAACTAATTGTGTCATCAGTATCCACTAAAAACCTCTACATATCAAAAATACTGGTTGGACTCATGATGGTTCTAACGGAAGTATTAATCATTGTTGTATTTGGATTAATCGGAATTGGCACGATATCTGCCTTTAGTCAATTAGAAACCTTTAGTGCAATATTATCAATTATTAATGTTGCAAGCCTAATAAGTAATATATTAGTATTTGGATTATATGTATCCCTGATGTTATTACTATACTTAATATTAGTAATTATTGTTTCTAGTTTAACTACTGATATTGAAACAGCGGGTTATTTATTACTAATTCCGTTATTACCAATGACAATCTTTAGTTACATGGCTCTATCGGTTCCATACAATCCAAGCAATTCACCATTCTCATTGATAATGACATACATGCCTTTTTCAAGTGGATTTGCTTTACCAGTAAAAATAATGTATGGCTTAACCAATCCGACTGAACTAGTGATTAGCACAGCGATATTATTATTGACGATTGTTGTTATCTATCTAGTTGGTCAAAGAATCTTTTCAAGTAACATTATAAAATATTCATTTAAGAAGAAGAAAAAGTTAAAGGAAAATAAATCTAATAGCAAATAGAAAAGACAGATTCAGCTGAATCTGTCTTTTTTTAAGGTTATTAAATTTAAAGATAGTTATGAACAGCATCTCTTAATATTTGGGCAAGTCCTTCTCCGTGCTGATCATAATAGTTTTTAAAGCGTTCATCTTGAAGATACATATCTACAACATTCAAGTGAATTTGTTTATCATAAGATCCCCAAGCAATGGTGATCCATTGTTGATGAAGTTTGGCCACTTCTTTTTTTAACGATTCATTTTGAGGATTTGCTTTTATTTCTTTTAAGTCTTCTATTATTCTTTCAGCAAGACCTTGAAAATGATTAAATTCAGCTTCACTTAAATTTTTGAATTGTTGTTTAGACTCTTGATAGGCATTACTTCCCCAACGAGTTATTACTTCATCTTTGAAGTCTTCTTCATTTTTTCTAATTAACTCATCCTTTAAACCTTCAAATTTTTCTTTGTCACTCATCATTAACTCTCCTTTTAACGATTTGATGGTGTTTTGAACATTTCGAACTAGTGCATCAAGCTTTCTTTGTCTAATATGTAATTCATCTAGATGTTTAACTAAGATTTCAATTCTTTTTTCTTTATTAAGAGTTTTCATTATTTTTTTAATCTTTTCTAATTCAAAACCCATTTCTTTAAAGAAAAGGATTTGTTGTAGGGTATCAACATCTGATTCATCATAATAGCGATAATTAGATTCCGCATCTCTTTTTGGTTTTAACAGTCCAATCTCATCATAATATCGTAAGGTTCGGCTGCTAATTCCAGCCAGACTGGCTAGTTCTGATGTTTTGTATTTCATAATTTCACCACCAATAGTAGTATAAACTATTACGGAGCGTTAATGTCAAGAATTTTGAGATAAATATTTTTCTCTTTTTAAAGAGTAATGATCATCTTGAAAGGAATAGTCATCCCAAGACCTAGTTCTGATAGTGCTATCCTTATACTCAAAGCCAAACTTTAAACAAAGGTTTTTTGATCTTTCGTTATGGCTCATACAACCATAGATAAATTCATTAGCACCAAGTTTATTAAAGGCAAGGTCTAAAAGTAAACTCAAGATTTCTTTTCCAAACCCAAGTCCTTGACATTTTTGGGCAATGCAAATCCCGGCATCACCATAGACACCTGGTTCAATTTCTTTAATCCCAGCAAACCCAATGGCTTCATCGGTTTCCTTTTCGGCGACAAAATAGAAGTAGTTGGCCTTTTGGAATTCTATAATGTTTTCTAATCGCATTTGGGCTTCGGCCATCGTATAAATTGGTTTCCACGCCATAAACTTAAAGATTTCTTCATCGCTCCAAATGTTGTTTAACATTGGTTCTAAATCTTTGAGTTCAGCTTTTCTTAAAAGGATATTCTTTGATATCAATTTATCCATTTGTTTGGTTCCTTACCATCATTAAATTCAAAGACAAATCTTTCGATATGTAATACAAAATGATCGTCTTTAATATTGGTATTTGGATGATTATCTGATTTGGTTATGACAAATTCATCAAAATTGATTTTGTCCTCTTCTCCCCAATTACCAAAGATGACGTATTGAACGGATAAGTAAATGATGTGATTATCATCGTTAATCCACGAAGTATCAAAAGGTTTGGTAATATCCGCTCCGATACTTTCTAAAAAATCTTTTAAGTTAGGAAACTTTTCAGCAACATTTTCGGTATAGTATTTACAGGCATTACAATCACAAACATCATCATAATTATCATAATAGTGTTTTGTCTTTTTAATATCAACTTTCATAATATCACCTTTTATTTAATAATAGTTTTAAGACTTCAGCTTCTCTTAAAATAAACTTTTCTTGATAGTTTTTCCCTAGACAGATATTGGTTTTATAAGCTGTATCTAGTTCGGTCCATTCTAATTTAAAGCCAAGATCAATTTCATATTGTTCAGGATGGGCATTGCCTTTCTCCTTCTCCACTTCAGCAAAATAATAATATGACTTTTGGTCAAATATTTCTCGCGGATAGTGGGATTTTCTAATCTCGTGAATCATTCCCAATTCTTTAATGGAGTCAGGAATAATCTGCAAGCCTGTTTCTTCACTGGTTTCCCGAATCAAAGTTTCTAGGTGGGATTCACCATTTTTGATGCCGCCACCAGGGAATTTATAATACCCTTCTTTTTCACACTTGACCAAAGCAATTCGGTTATTTTTTATAATAACAGCACGAACTGCCCGTCTGGTGAAACGACTCCAGTTTTCATCATAATCTTTATCATCAAAAACTGCGATTACTTTCATAATGAATTACCTCTTTCGTCTTCAATCCATTATAGCACATTATAAAAATAAAAAAAGGCGGCATATAAAATAAAAAAGGTTTGACCTAGATCAAACCATTATTTTCAGATGGTGACTCGTACGGGATTCGAACCCGTGTATGCATGCGTGAAAGGCATGTGAGTTAAACCGCTTCTCCAACGAGCCAGATGGCGGAGCAGGAGAGATTTGAACTCTCGCACCAGTTTCCCGGTCTACTCCCTTAGCAGGGGAGCCTCTTCAGCCACTTGAGTACTACTCCGTTTTTGTGTCACCTTGGTAACACGCTCTAATATAATACACTATTTTTATAAAAAAGTCAAGAAAAGATTATCTATTTTTGTAAAAATAATTATCCTGTTTTTATTATAGATTAAATATTAAAGATAATACCTAAAATTTGTATACTTAAAGTATAGAAGGTAAAAATAATAAAAAAGAAAGGAGTAAACTATGGCTAAGATTACTTGTGAAGTTGTTAATTGTGCTTATAATAAAAGTAGAAAATGTTTAAAATCGATGATTGATGTTGAAGGTCCATTTGCGAGGTATCGTGATGATACTAGTTGTGAGAGTTTTATTGAAGGAGAATTACCTTCCTTCAACTATGAGTTTGCTGAAAGCGAGGGCAGTGGACTAAGAGATACGGAAGTTGCTTGCAATGTTGCAAGTTGTGTCTTTATGGAAAGAGGAAAATGTATCGCTGAGAAAATTAAAATTATTGGTCGTAATGCAAAAGAATCACATGAAACCGATTGTGAGACATTTCATTGTCGATAAATTTAAGTGGTTCTGTAAAAAGTTTTTTTGTGCTTTTTATGGGGCCATTTTTTAACACTTAACTTGCTTTTTAGTACAATTTTATGTAAAATACATATATACTATTGATAGGAGTATTTTTCAACAAAGACAGACAAATTTTTTCACTTTTAATTATCTATTTTTGAAGTCGGGAGGTAGCAAAATGGCCAAGAAAATTATTGAATTACGCAATATTACCAAGCAATTTGATGATGAAGTTGCTGTTAATAATATTAATTTATACATCAATGAGAACGAATTTATTACATTATTAGGACCATCTGGTTGTGGAAAAACAACAACCCTTAGGATGATTGGCGGTTTTGAAAGGCCTGACTCAGGGGAAATAATCATGGATGGACAAGTAGTCAATGACTTACCAGCTCATGAAAGACCCATCAATACGGTATTTCAGCGATATGCTTTATTTCCTCATTTAGATGTTTATGATAATGTGGCGTTTGGACTATATAACAAAACCCACGAAGATTTAATTAGAGTCTTTGGTGAAGAAAAAGTACATGAAGTAATTATTAAGAATCGATTATCGAAATTAGAAAAGCGTAAGGCCAAAGCAGAAAAGAAATATAAGAAATTAGAGATTAGTAAGCTTGAAGCTGAAAAAGCTAAAGATGAAAATGAATATCGTGAATATATGGATCGACCTTATAGTTTGTCAGAATACAAAAAGGCTTTTAAAACTCTAATTGATATTAGAGTTAAGGATTCCTTAAGACTGGTTAAACTAGAAGGATTTGAGAGTCGTAAAGTTACTTATTTAAGTGGCGGTCAACAGCAACGAATTGCGATTGCAAGAGCAATCATTAATAAACCACGTATCTTATTGCTTGATGAACCATTAGCTGCTCTTGACTTAAAACTACGTCAAAACATGCAATATGAATTGAAAGAAATGCAACGACAACTTGGTATCACCTTTATCTATGTTACCCATGACCAAGAAGAAGCCTTAACTATGAGTGATACCGTAGTCGTAATGAATCAGGGGGTTATTCAACAAATTGGTACTCCTGAAGATATCTACAATGAGCCAAAGAATTCCTTTGTGGCTAATTTCATTGGCGAAAGCAACATTATTCCAGCCATTTATAAAGGTAATAAAGTGGTGGAATTTATGGATGCTGAGTTTGACTGTGTCGATGAAAACTTCGTAGCAGGCGAACCATGCAATGTTGTTATTCGTCCAGAAGACTTTGATGTCGTGCCACTAGAAAAGGCAAAGATTGTTGGGATTGTGGATTCCTCTGTCTTTAAAGGGGTTCATTATGAACTATGTGTTTTAGTTAATGGTAAAGAATTAGTATTGCATACTTATGAAACGGCTCCAATTGGTTCTAAAATAGGATTAAGTGTTGATCCTTATGAAATACATTGTATGAAGGTAGATAGCCATGAAGAAGTTTGGTAAGTTTGCGATACCATACCTCGTATGGATGGGAATCTTAGTTGTCATTCCCCTCGCCATAATGGTAGGGCTAGCATTTCTAAAAACAGATGGTGTAAGCTTAAAAGGAGCCCAATTTACTTTTGAAAACTTTAGTCGTTTATTCGACCATGCAATCATAGTCGGATTATCAAATTCATTAAAGTTTTCTATTATAACAACCATCGCTTGTTTATTATTAGGATATCCAGTTGCGTATATTATTTCCAAAGCAAATATAAAAAACCGTTTTTTGGTAATGGCAATATTGATATTACCAATGTGGTCTAATATGTTACTTAGAACCACCGCTTTAAGAAATATCTTTTCGCCCAATAATATAATCACTGATCTTTTAGGAATTGAAGGAATTAATATTATTGGAACCGAACTAGCGGTTATTTTGGGAATGATCTCTACGTATCTACCATTTATGATCTTACCTATTTATACCGTCTTAGAAAAAATCGAGCCTTCATTACTGGAAGCAAGTAATGACTTAGGTGCCAATAACTTTCGGACCTTTTGGAAAGTTGTCTTTCCAATATCCTTAAAAGGAGTGGCTTCCGGGGTTATTTTAGTCTTACTGCCAAGTGCTACAGGCTTTGCGATACCTAGGATTTTAGGTGAAGGTAACTATGTATTAATCGGATCAATTATTGAAAATAGCTTTGACAATATGAACTATAATTTTGGATCTTTATTATCATTAATTATTATCATTATTATTATGGGCGCGCTCCTCATTATATCTAAGATTGACAAGGAAGGAGAAACGCTCCTATGAGTAAATTACGTAGCATATTAAAGATCCAAGAAAAAACAAAAAAGGTACTAGCAACAATTGTTAAGGCTATAATAGTATTAGTTGTGTTCTTAGTCCTTTACATTCCAATATTTGTGATTGGTTTGCAATCATTAAATGATTCCAAAACAGTCTATAATTTTGGGGGATTAACCTTAAGGTGGTATATCGCACTATTTAATAAAGGTAGTCCTGATTATGCCCCACACTTGATTCAGATAATAAGTAACACGTTAATCGTGACGGTGATTGCGACTATCGTGTCAACTGTATTAGGAACTTTCATTGCGATTGGAATTAATTCATATACAACAAAGAAACGTCAAAAAATCATTATGTTAAATAATATTCCAATCTTAAATGCTGATGTTGTAACTGGTATGAGTTTAATGTTAATATTTTCAACTCTCTTACCAATATTCCCAAATATTTTTGGTTTTCAAACAATGGTAATTGCCCACATCTTTTTTTGTCTTCCTTATGTCATTTTGAGTGTTTTACCGAAACTAAAGGAAATAGACTCCAATTTGTTTGATGCGGCGGTTGATTTAGGCTGCTCACCATTTAGAGCCCTGATAAAAGTTATCATTCCGTCAGTCAAATCTGGGATTTTATCAGGAATGTTACTAGCTTTTACAATGAGTATTGATGATTTTGTTATCAGTTTCTTTACAGCTGGTAGTTTCAATAACATTTCGATTTGGGTTTATTCATCTTATAGAAAAACCCTATCGCCGGCAGTATATGCCTATAATACTTTAATCACTATCGGTACTTTAGTTGTATTACTAGCTATTAACTTCCGTAGTTATGCTAAAGATAAAAAGATAAAAAAATTTAATTTAAGGAGTGTAAGTTATGCGAAAAAAGATTTTTAGTTTCGTTTTACTTTTAGGTTTGGGTTTAATATTTTCAGCATGTTCCCGCAAACCAACCCTTTATATCCTCAACTGGGGAGACTACATTGATGAGAGTTTGTTTGCTGAGTTTGAAAAGGAATTTGACTGTAAAGTAGATATCGCTTATGCGGATTCAAATGAAAGAATGTACGCAAAAATAAAATCACGACAAGTAGCATTTGACATTGTAATACCTTCTGATTATATGGTAGAAAAACTATATAAAGAAGGACTATTAAATGAAATTGATTTTAGCAAACTTGAAAATTTCCATGAAGGTATCTTCTTTGATGATTTAGAAGAATATCGTGATGGATATTTTGAAAATAACCAAAAATATGCGATCCCTTATTTTTGGGGAACATTAGGTATAATGTACCGCACCAATGATAGCCAATTAGAAACGGCTATTAAAACACATGGATGGAGTATCTTCTTTAATCCATCATTACTTCCAGCAGGCAAAAAGATTGGAATGTATGACAATCCACGTGATGCGGTTGCTGTGGCAGAATTATATTTAGGCAAAAGTTTAAACACAACCAATGCTGCTGATTTACAAGAAGTTGAAAACACTCTTAAAGCTCAAAAGCAAGCCTTCTCTTCCCTAATGTGGGGAACAGATAACTTAAGAACTGAAATTTCTGCAGGAAACTTGGATGTGGCCGTTGTTTATTCTGGTGACTTCTTTGATCAATATTATATTGCTGATGAAGAAGGATTACCAAAGAACTTCAATCTATTTGTGCCTAACTATACAAACATCTGGTTTGATGCTATGGTTATACCAACCACATCAAAACAAACAGATCTAGCACATAAGTTTATTGACTATTTCTTAAGAACAGATGTTGCTACCCAAAATGCTGATACTGTAGGTTATTGTCCAACTCATGTAGCCGCATATAATGCACTACTTGAAGATGAAACATGGGCAGAACTAAGTGCAAATTATCCATTCTATCCTATTCCTGATTCAGAAAACTTCCATGGTGAGATTTATAAAGATTTAGGAAATGACATTTATAATCGTTTTGCGAGTATCTTGGATAATGCAAAAGCATAATTAAATTTACCAAAATAATGTAATTAAATATACTTGCCTTTTTATTTAGAATTTGATATAATAGTAAGGCAAGTATGTAAGGGGTATAGTTCAATGGTAGAACAGCGGTCTCCAAAACCGTCGATGTGAGTTCGACTCTTACTACCCCTGCCATGGCGAATGTGGCGAAGTGGTTAACGCATCGGATTGTGGCTCCGACATTCGTGGGTTCGATTCCCATCATTCGCCCCATATTAGATAATGACACCCTTAGCGAGAGCTAGGGGTTTTATTTTTTTTGTACAGACTATATTTCAAATGAAATGTTTATCTTTCATATTGATGATCTATTTGATAACAATAATTATGATTAAATATATTTAAATCGACAATTATTACATAGATGATTTGTTATTATTATACTTGACAGAATTATATTGATTGGCTAAAATAAAGTGTAACTTTATATTAGTCATGTTGGAGGTGTGTTATGTATATTCAAAGATCGATTGAAGAAAGATTGGCTAAAGTTTCAAAAATGTTTTATGTTGTTTTGGTAACTGGTCCAAGGCAAGTTGGTAAATCTACTTTATTGAAATACAATTTCCCAAATATAAACTATATTACTTTTGATGATCCATTATTATTAAGTACAGCTAATCAAGAGCCAGGGTTGTTTTTCAGAAATTATGAAACTCCGATTATTATTGATGAAATTCAATATGCGAAAGATATTCTCCCTTACATTAAAATGATTGCTGATAAATCAAATGAATATGGAATATTTTATCTAACAGGATCGCAACAATTTCATTTAATGAAAAATATAAGTGAAAGTTTGGCGGGCAGAGTGAGTATATTGGAATTACAAGGTCTATCTGCTCGGGAAATTTTTAATGTCAAATTTAACAAGCATTTCATACCAACCGATGAATATATAAATGAGAGAAAAAAAGATTTAAAAGAGTATACAAATATCTGGAATATTATACACAAAGGTTCATATCCAGCTATGTACAAGTCGGAAGTAGATTGGACAGAATTTTATTCATCATATGTCAAAACATACTTGCAAAGAGACATTAATGATCTAATTAATGTAAAGGATCAAATTGTATTTATGAATTTTTTGACTGCACTTGCTGCAAGAACTGGTGAAATACTTAATTATGAAAATATAGCTAGTGAAGTGGGGGTTAGTGCTCCAACCATTAAGAATTGGATTTCCATTCTTGAAACTTCAGGAATTATTTATTTATTGCAACCATATACTCCAAGTGCACTTAAGAGAGCAATCAAAGCACCAAAAATATATTTTAGAGATACTGGTTTAGTATGTTATCTAACAAAATGGATGACACCAGAAACGCTAAAGGTTGGTGCAAAAAGTGGTAATATCTTTGAAACATTTGTTATCTCGGAAATAATTAAGTCATATACAAATGAAGGTGTTGATTATCGTGGTAGTATATTTTATTATCGAGGGAAAGATAAAACAAGAAGAGTACGTGATGGTGAGCATATTGAATTAGAATCAGAAATTGATTTGATAATTGAAGAAAATAATACTGTATATCCTATAGAAATAAAAATGACCGCAAATCCCAAAATTGAAATGGCAAAAAGCTTTAATGTGCTTGATAAAATTGGGTCTAAAATAAGAGGAACTGGTGCAATTATTTGTTTATATGATAAGGTTCTATACCTGAAAGAGGATTTAGTAGTTTTACCAATTGAATTTATTTAATCCTTATATTAAATAAACAAAAGTAAATAAGATCATCTAAATAATTTGTAATCGAAATAGGGGTACTAATATGAATAAAC
>DUOG01000139.1 GCA_012838945.1 Acholeplasmataceae bacterium
GCGGCGACATTCCGCCCTAGGATATCTATCCCCAGCCGAATTCGAAGAGAGGTGGTTCAAACAAGAGAAATTAAAAGAATCAGCATGAAAATCAAGCCCCATTGTACCCACCAAACCGGGTCAACTCCATAGGCCACTGGCACAGTAGCCAGACGACTGGTCCATTTAGTCTACTCGATTTGAAAAGATAACAGGCCGTTTGACCCTAATTACCAGTGGGAGCCACCTGGAGGAAAAAGCTAAACAGAATCCTTATACGATTGTCAAAGACCAAATTTACTCTTGATTACTCAAAGCACGTCTTTACGTCTTTATCTTTTCAATTCGGGGAAATCATATTCTTTCCAACCGGGCACATCTGCTACTTCGGCAAATTTCTCACCAAATGGCAAAGTAGCATCTATACCAATTACATCATTTAGTTTCGCTTGTAAGTCCTCGCCGCCTCTAGAAGAAGGATCCAGCGGAGCACTTGGTACATCTTTTACAATAACAATATCCCGCCCGGGAACAACCCGATATGACATGGCCCATTCCACTTCTGCAGCATCATAAACATTAATATCAGGATCGACAACAATAACCCATTTTGGCCTGACATTACTAGAGATAGCAGCAAGGATTGCGTGACGAGCTTCACCTGCATAACGGGGTTTCATGGCGATAACAACATATAACTGAACACCACCAGAAGGACGAATTGATACAGCGGAAATTGTAGGGAATTCTTTTTTCATTGCATTTAAGAAAGAAGCCTCAAAAGGTATATTTTTTAATATATGATTTTCTGTAATCGGCTTACCGGTTAAAAGAACCTGAAATAATGGGTCTTGCCTGTGTGTGATGGCTTTCACATGAGCTATATTCTTATCGGACGCAGGAGTCATATACCCTGTATATTCTCCCAAAGGGCCCTCGGGTCTCGTTTGAGTAAAATCAACTTCTATTTCGATAATGAACTCTGCATATGCCGGAACCTCGAGATCAATCGTTTTACATTTTACTAATTCAACAGCTTCTCCCCGCAAGCCTCCAGCAAGAGTCCAATCATTGACATCATCTGCCACCTGTTTAATCTGGCAGGTATAGCCTAAAACAGGATCCGTACCAATAACAATAGCAGCTTCTAATTTTTTCATTCCTAAAGCTTTAGCCTTAATGCAATTTTTGCCAAAACGGTGAAATGGTTGGGCGAAATAACCAAATGTATTCTTATCATGTAGTTGATAACGGTAATGTCCAATATCAGGAACACCCGATTCTGGATCTTTGGATACAGTGATCCCAGCTGTTACATATGCCCCTCCGTCCCTAGGCGAAAATCTAGGAATCGGTAGTCTAAAAAGATCAATATCATCTCCTGTAAGAACACACTCCTGACAAGGTGCATTTTCTACTATTATCGGATCAATCGGGTTATTTAAACCTTGAATAAACTTTTCATGTACATCATCATTGGTAGCCTTAAAAGCACGAAGGGCTTTGGCCCTGTTCCCAAACACACCACCAACTGCAGGAAAACTTTTGTCAATGAGGTTGTTGAAGATAATAACCGGGCCGTTTTCCACATAACTCTTTTTTAAAGCCTTGCCTATTTCTAAGTCAGTTGAGATAGGACGATTCACCTCGATTAAATCACCGGCTTCTTTACACGCAGCTAGAAATTCCCGTAAGTCCTTGTATGCCATTCTTATACACTCCTTCTACATTTATTTGATAAATTGTACAGAATCTAAACCAAAAAGAGTACTACCGTAAGTGCAACCACAACCAATTGCATAAATTGCCATTTAAAAGCCAAATTAAACATCTCACCATCTCTCCCCTTAATTCCCGCCAATGAAGATGTATACCTCAGCAAGGAAGGTTTCAGCGGATTAGCAGGGCCCATTGTGACCATCGCTGCAATACCAACTAAAACCGTAGGAGCCACATTAATCAATTCAGCCGCACCCATTTGCATTTTTGAGAACATCGCACAAGCCGGAATACCTTGTCCGAAGGCCATGCCAGCCAAAAAGCCCAAGCCAGAAAGCAAAACACCATAAACATTAGCTCCCCATTGCGACATTTGTTCTGCTAATAAGGATATTTGCGCAGTATCAAGCATTAAATTAACCATGGCGCCGCCAAGAAATAATGTAAGAAGAGAGGGAGCAGCTCTCTTGGAAGCAATTGCAAAATCCTTTAATAATGTACTTGACTTCTTAATTGGAAACACATAACACAGGATTGCCGTTAAAAGAATATAAAAACCAGGTGTATCAAACAAGTTAATATTTGTAGGGGAATATCCCCACCAAGCAACACTAAATGCTCCCTTAGCAATGACACTTTTTAAGGGATAAGAAAACAAAACAACAATTAACGAACCAATGATTAAAGGTGCAAATGATTTTAAAATTGTTTTCGTAGAGAACTTTTCACCTTGTTCTTCCTCATCATAAGCAGATTTGTCATATTTTTTACTAAAGAGCCACAACGCAATAAGACAAAATGTTGCTGCCGCAATTAAGGTCAAAATATATAAACCCGGGAAAATTTGTGTGAAAAGAATAACCGCCAACATATTTCCAATTATTGTCAATATTGCAATGGCAAGATTATCTTTATCCTTAAGGCTGAAATTAAGGATTCTGAAGAAACCAATTACAGAAATAATAATTAAGGGTAAAGTTAGTAACCCCATTGTCTGGACGATCGATTCTATAGGGAGCTTTGTTACAGTGCTAGCGATATTTGCAGCAATGAACAAACTGACAAACGCAATGCTCCATGAAAAATAAACAAGATAGCCAACAGCGGCTTTAAAACCACTGATACCTAAATTTACTAACCCAGGAATAGTTACCGGATAAGTAGCAAAACCATTAAACGCACCTAAATATCCCCCTACCACAGAACAAAGAGTAACGGACTTGCCTGTTCGTGTAGGCAAAATACGATTGAGCGTATTTAACAATGTTTTTAGTGCACCTGTTGAACGAAAACATTGCCCGAAAATTTGTCCTGTCCATAACACCAAAAAACCATTCCAAATTGTAATGTTGCCCCATATAGAAGCCTTGAAGCTATCGAAGATATTCATTTTATAAAATGCAATTACAATAATTAATTCTAATATCCAGACATACAAGCTCAATTTTAATGCATCCATTTTAAAAGCTAGAAACCCAACCAATAATACACAAAATGGTAACAATGCTAAAATAACTTTTAAAACAACGCTATCCATTTTTATTCCTCCTTTACTTATTAAAATAACTGGCTAAGGTCCTACGAAACTAACCTATTTCACTACTGCATTAGTTCCGTCAATTTCGTCCAAGCTTATGTTTAGCTACACCCCCTTTCCCACATCTTGATTAGGGTTTGAAAAAGCACTTCTAGATTTCAACTCACGACATCTATACTGTTTACCAGGCGTTAAACATGTACAAGAAACAAACCCGCCCTGCTTTCGCACTATCACCCGATTAGCCTGGAAGTATACCTTCATAGAACATATTTTCTACATCCTTCCTTACCAACTTAGAAATCATTATGCTTAACTATGCTATATGAAGTTGTCAAAGAGCAAAAAATGATCTTTTTCCAACAATCTACAAACCGCCTACTCATACATGCTGACTTTCCGAGCGCCTAATGAATAATTAAATTTAAAACCTGTTCATATTAAATATAACTAAAATTACTTAATTGTTCTGTAAAACGCACTACATTATTGCTGTAATAAGCACATAAATATAATGTAATAATGACCACAAAAAGCGGTGGCCATCTTCTCAAAGAAACCGAAATGATTTATCGGTTTATCCGGGGACACACAGAGAAGTTTTCTGTGGAGAGGATGTGCCGCGTATTTCATGTTTCCCCATTCTGGTTATTACCAGTGGCTTAAATCCATGAACCAGGCCCCCGATTAAGGCAGGATCTGGTTCTTAAAGAGAAAATACTTGAGATCTATCATGAAGGCCGGGGCTATTATGGAAGCCCGCGTATTCA